>NZ_CP103423.1:600000-869728 GCF_024918955.1 Mesomycoplasma molare | reverse complement strand
AAAATAAAAAAATAAATATGTTAATAAAAAAAGTTATATTTATATTTAATTATATGATTAATAACAAATTTATAACATTTTTTTTACCAAAAAAAAGGCATTTTAAATGTTATTTTACATAATTGTTTATTTTATAAAATTAATAAAAATCCAAACAAAATATTGTATATTCTATTTTTTAAAGATTAAAAATTTGTTATAATTTTAAATTATTTAAAATATTAAGAAAAAAACAATTTATAATTGATTGTTTTTCTATTTTTTAACATAATTAAAAAAGCAAGGAGTAAATATGAAAAGAACTTATCAACCAAATAAAAGAAAACATGTTAAAACACACGGGTTTAGAGCAAGAATGGCTACTGTTGGTGGAAGAAAAGTTTTAGCAAGTAGAAGAGCTAAAGGAAGAGCAAGATTAACAGTTTCTGATTCTAAATAAATATAAAATATGAAAAGAGAAAATAGACTTAAGAAAAATTGAGAATTTCAAGAAGTAATAAGTTCTAAAAAACAAATAGTTACAAAAAATTTAATTTTGTATTATAAAGATTCTTCTAAATTTGAAATAGGCATATCTGTGCCTAAAAAATTTGCTATAGCTAGCTTAAGAAACTTTTTTAGAAGGCAGATAAAATCAATTTTAGATAAGAATATAAAATTTAATGAATTGAAATATAAAAATGTATTAATATTAAGAAAAAGTTTTTTGTCATTATCTTTTCAGGAAAAAGAAAAAGAAATTATTAAAATATATGAGAGGTTAGGGAATGGAAAAGAAAAAAAATAGACCTAAATCTTATGACTTTTTTAGCGGAAAAAATAATCCAGAAAATAAAAACATTATAAAGAAAATATGAAAATGATTTAAGATTTTCATATATACTTTCATTTTTGGTGTAACTTTAACAGGTTGTATTCAATCTTTTGTTATTAAAACAGCTAATAATACTGGTGCCGGAGTAGAATTTTATAATTCTAAAGAAGGAGTTTCGCCTAACGCAGTAATTTTTGAAAAAAATACAAGAAAAGACGGTGTTGAAGAAATAACCATTGTTAAAGAAAATAAAAACTTTTTTGTTTCTAATCAAGATTCACCTAGAAAAGAAATTATAGAAACACTAAACAAACAAACAAATGGTAAATATGGACTTTGAGGTAATTATAATACTTTAATAGTTGAAAGAGACGATCAAGGTAATTATTTATATCCTGGATCATTAGATGTATCAGGACAAAAAATAGAAGAATATTTATTTTTTAATAGTGATGCAGATAATTACAAGCAAAAAATTCAATGAACAGAATTTTCTTTTGTACCAGAAAATATAGTAAAACAATTAGAAACACATGATTCTAAATATATAAACGAAAAAGACCCTAACATTAATAATTATTTTATAAATGTCAAAGATTATATAATCCCAAACACAGATAGAATAGATAACTATAATATTTTTGCAAGAGATGTTTTAGAGTTTTTAAATTCTAAAATTAAAAACTTAAAAATTTATAATGAAGGTAAATTGGATAAAGCTATTGCAGAAGTTAAAACCAAAGGTAAGGGAGCTTCTCAAGAAGATTTAAATCTTGTTATAAATTATTCTCAAAACTTAAAAGAAGTGTTAAAGAATACTCATTTTAGTAAATTTTATGATTCTTCAGTATTTTTTGAACCAGAAAAAATTAATAATATAAATGATTATTCTAAGATGTTAGCTTATAGAAGTTCAGAACCACAAAAAGTTATTATTACATGAGGAGATTCTTGAAAATTAGGACCTTTTTATGGATTATTTATCTGACCAATGTCTAAATTGATGACAAGTATATTAGATTCTATGTCGTTAGAAGCAACCGGTGGTTGATCTGCTATTTTAACTATAATAATAGCTGTTTTATTGACAAAAATTATTTCTTTCATATTTAGATTCAAAACATTATTTACTCAATCTAAACAACAAGAATTACAAGCTAAAAAAGCTAAAATAGATGCTAAATATGCGCAATATAAAGGTAATAAACAAATGGAAGCTCGTCAAAGACAAGAGATTTCAGAGTTATATAAGAAAAACAACGTTAGTCCTGTAGCGCAATTACAACAAGCGTTTATAACTATGCCTATATTTATAGCTATGTGAAGAATTCTACAAGGATTACCAGCAATTAAATCTACAACATGATTAGGCATCAATCTAGCTTCAACTTCTTATCAAGAACTATTTGCAGGAAAATGAATATATTTACCAATATTATTAATAACAATAATAATTCAATTAGTTCAACAATTACTTCCTAAATTTTTAAATAGAAAACAAAATAAACGACTAATGAACGCTTCGGAAACAGAAGCACTTAAAAAACAACAAAAAACTCAAAATTATATGATTATTATTTTCATATTATTCGGAGTTCTTTTCCAAGCTTCCTTACAAGTTTATTGAATAGTTGGTGGAATTTGAGAAATTGGACAAATATTATTTGTTCACTACTTCCAAAGGACAAATATATTCAAAGAAAAAGTTAGACCCTGAATAAATAAACCTAAAAAATTTGCTTAAAAAACATCAAACTTAAAATGCTTGATGTTTTTTATTTTTAACAAAAAAAGATTGCTAAATTTAGCAATCTTTCCTAAAATGCAAATTGAAGTGCACCAGTAGTTTTTATTATAAAAACATTGTACTACAATTTATAATATTTTATACCCCTACTTACTATTAAGGGGTGAAGGGGGATATCCCCTTCTTTTAATTCCGCTTGTAAAGCGGTTTTTTATTAATGAAGTTAATAAAAATTATGGGGCGAAATTTTTCGACCCTTTCATTATTTTCTTGTAATAATCTCGTAATTTTTAATAGTTTTAATTAATATTTGTTTAATTTTTCTATTTCTTCTTCATATACGTCAAAAGCGCATTTTCCTTCTAGTATGTCTCTATTCATAAAATTTATTCTTTTTTCAAGATTTAATATTTCTTCTCTAGAAACTTTATTAAAGTCAGTTCCTTTCTTATAAACCCTTCTTACAATTCCGTTAAAATTTTCATTGGTTCCTCTTTGAAAAGAAGCGTATTTATCGGCTTTATAAATTTTAATTCCTAATTTTTTCGCTAATATTCCAACCGCATTAAATTCAATTCCATTATCAAAAGTAATACTTTCAACAGGTAATTCTAGTGTATTTATTCTTTCATAAAGCACTTTATTAATGTAAAAAGGATTTTTACTTGATACTTTCACAATTATTCCTAATCTGCTTTTTCTCTCAACTAAAGTTAAAAGACTAGAATGCCCTGCGGATTTTTTACCTATAACTAAATCACCCTCTCAATGCCCAAATGTTTCTCTTAAATCAATATGTTTTGGTCTAGCTCAAATAGGAAATACATAATTTGACTGCACAAGTCTTTCAATAACGTTATTTTTTCTTTTTCCGCCTTTTGTATAGTGCTTTCTTAATCTATCTTTATTAGTTAATACTCATTTTCCTGTATTAATCCAATTAAAAACAGTCCTTAGTGAAGGGATTTTAATGTTTTTGACTCCTTCTTTTATTAAGTTGTAAGTCATTTTTATTCCGCATGTTGCTTTGTTAAAATTGTCTTTAATAAGTTTACTAAATTCTTTATAATCATCCATTTGAGAAAAGAAAAACAATCTTTTATGTTTATGTCTTATTTTAGCTTTTTCATTTGCTATCAAATGATCGTAAAATCCGTAAAAATTTGAATTTCTTTTCAATTCTCTTGACACTGTTGAATGATTGATATTAAGAAAATTAGCAATTTGTCTAATTGAATATTTTTTATAAAACAATTTCTCTATTAAAAATCTTTTTTCAGCATTTAAATGCGAATAATGCTTTGTTGTATTATAATTCATATGGTCCTTTCAATAAAAAGTATGTTGTCTTAAATTTTTATGGGGGCCGTTTTTTTTATTTAAAAAATCAAGTGCAACCACTTTTTAATTTTACATTATAGTGGTGCACTTGATTTTGCATTCAGGGAAAGATTGCTAAATTTAGCAATCTTTTTTTAAATACAAAATTATTATTTATTGTAGAACTCAACGATAAGAGCATCATTGATTTCTTGATTTAATTCTCTTCTTTCTGGCAATCTTTTTAGAGTAGCTTTAAAATCTTTGTATTCGATTCATTCAGCTTTTGATCTTGTTTCTAAAGCTTCAACAATTTGAACGTTTTTTCTTGATTTTTCTTTTAGTTCAACAACATCATTAATTGAAACTTGTATTGAAGGTATATCGGCTTTTTTTCCATTTAATGTAAAGTGACCGTGGTTAACTAATTGTCTTGCTTGTCTTCTTGTTGATGCAAAACCTGCTCTATATACAATGTTATCTAATCTTGTTTCTAACATTTGTAAGAAGTTTGTACCTGTAACACCTTTTCTTTTTGAAGATTTAAAGAATGTATTTTTGAATTGTCTTTCGTTAATTCCGTACATAAAACGAACTTTTTGTTTTTCGTGTAAGTGTAATCCGTAATCAGATAATTTTACTTTCTTTTGTCCGTGTTGACCAGGTGCGTATGTTCTTTTTTTACCTTTAGCAAATTCTTTGCCAGTTTCTAAAATTGAAAATCCTAATCTTCTTGATTTTTTGAAAATAGGACCAGTGTATCTTGACATTTTTTCCTCTTTCTGCAAAAACTGTCTTAATAATTCTATATTAGTTTTTTAAATTTAATGGTTTCGGCGTACAGCAAGCTTACTAACAAATTTAAAACAAATTTAAAAAAGTTTAATATATATTATTTAGCTGTGTTTATTGCTTAAATATTTTACAATAATTTTATATAATTAAAAGTAAATGAAGTATTTTTTATCTTTTTTATTAGGAATATTAATTATAAGTTTATTTTTAATAATTTCTATTTTACTAATATTTTTTAAAAAAAAACAAAGAATAAAAATAAGCAATAAAATTAATGATTTAATAAAAAATGAAAAAAATTTAGCTATTAAAAATAAGTTGAACATAATAAAAAAACAACTTTATAATTATTTTAATAAAGAAAATATAGCATCTGATCAGAAACAAGAAGATATATTGATTTTGAAAAACAATTTAAATAAAATTAAAAAAATAGATGAATTAGAAAATGACTTGATAAATAATAAATTAAAGAAAAATAGAAAAATTTCTGAAAAAGAATTAGTTTTTTTAAGTAAAGAATTAGATTATTTCTATACAGAAAGAGAAAAAATATATCAAAGTATTTTTAGTAAATATAAACATATTTTAGAAAATAATAAATTCATTCTCAATTCTTTAAGTTCTATTACCAAGGATTTATATAAAGCGATAAATTTTTATCACAAATATAAAGATAAATTGGGGTTTATTTTTGCAAAAGCAGAAAAAATAATTGAAGAAATTAAGCAAAGCAATAACTATATCTTAAAAAATTATCATTTGGATTCTGAAATAGAAAGAAATACTCAACTTTTAGAAAAAAATAAAAAAAATATTATAAGTTTATTTCAACTATTAAATAATTCTATTATTTTAAAAATGGAAATTGAAAAAGAATTGAATCTTAAATTTACAAAATTGAAAGCAATGATTTTAGATGATAATTCTTTAATGTTAAAAGTCATTTTTTCATTAAAAGATTTAGAAAAGCAAATATATGATTATTTTTCTCAACTATCTCAATCATACAAAGATTTAAATTTTGATAATGTAAAAAATAATTTAATAAAAATATATAAAATTTTTTTCAATATTGAATATATTATAGAAAAAGAAAAAGCCGCCAAAATCTTTTTTGAAACATATATATTATCTTTTGAAAAAACAATTAATAATTGAGAAAAAAAAATAGAATTTTACTTTTTTAAGGATAGTGAATTTATTAAACAAATTAATTTTTTAAAAAGAAGCTTATTAGCCTTAAAAATACAAGATAAGCCGTTTTCTAAAAAAATTATTGATTTAAATAATTTTTATTTAAATTTACAAAATTTTAAAAATTCAGTCGCTTTAAAAGAGATTCAAATAATTCAAGAAAGAACTTTATTATTGCAAATAAATAGACTAGATCTAATACAAGAAATATTAACTGACTTTGTTGTAAGATTAAATGAATTAGAAGATGATTTTATTATAGAAAAATCAAAAGGTTTAAAAAAAGAAATTCTTAAGGTAATTTTAATTTTAGAAGAAAAAAATATTCAAAATAATGAAAAAAAAGAAATTTTGATAAAATTAATAGAATTATTTGTTGAAAATAAAAAATTATTATTAAACATTTTAAGTAAAGAATTATTACTGTATATTGAAAAAAATATGAACATTTTTAGAACATCAAACCAAAAATTAGATGCAGCATTAAAAATAAGTGAAGATTTAAAATCGCAAGGCGATTATTATGGCTCTTTTATTAGCATAATGAGCTTTTTAGAAAAGGAAATAAAATAATGTACGATTTAATATTAATAAGATATGGTGAATTAGTTTTAAAGGGAGGAAATAGAAAATTATTTATTAATACTTTAAAACAAAATATATTAAAAATAACAGGAGAAATGCCTGAAGTTAGTTTTGATAGAATGTATTTAACATATAACGAAGATAACATGAGAAGATTAAAATTTGTCTTCGGCATTTCATCCTTTTCCCCTGTTAAAAGAGTGAATACAAATATAAATGATATAAAAACAGAAGTATTAAATCAATTTAATGATGATTTAAAGACCTTTAGACTGAATTGCCATAGAAATTGAAAAAAATTTGAACTAACTTCTCAAGAAATTATTAAAGAGGTAGCTTCAGAATTATTTGATAAAAAAGAAAATCTAAAAGTAGATTTAACCAAGTTTGAGCAACAGATTAATATAGAAGTTAGAGAAAAATATTCATATGTTTTTTCTAAAAATATTAAAGGATTAGATGGTCTTCCTGTGGGTGTTTCCGGAAAAGCACTGCACTTAATTTCAGGAGGAATTGATTCCCCTGTAGCTGCTTTTGAATTAATGAAAAGAGGAGTGAGGGTAGATTTTTTATCTTTTATTACACCACCTCATACTGATGAAAAAACAGTTGAAAAAGTTGAAAAAATTGTTCAACTCTTAGCGAATTATCAAGCAGGAGCTAAACTTTTTCAAATCAATTATACAGATTTAATGAATTATATTGGTCTAACTTCTAATCAATCTTACAAAATAAATCTTATGAGAAGAAGTTTTTATAGAATAGCAGATTTACTAGCAAAAAAAGAAGGTTATTTAGCTATTTCTAACGGTGAAAACTTAGGTCAAGTAGCTTCACAAACCATGGAATCAATGGATGTTATCGGAAGCCAAACCTCTTTACAAATTTATAGACCACTGCTAACTTTTAACAAAATCGACACTATTAAATTAGCAGAAATAATAGGAACATATCAAATTTCTATAGAAAAAGCAAATGAAGCTTGTGAATTATTTGCACCTAAAAATCCGGTTATAAAACCAACCTTTGAACATGCAAATAATTTAGAACTAGAATTAAATGAATTAATTCCTTTAGAAAAAGAAGCAATTAGCAATAAAATGTCAGTTAAAAGATTTAAAAATAAATTACAATAAATAATATTGATTGAATAACTCCAGAACCATTAAATATCTTTATTTAAACACAAAATTAGTTATAATTTAATAATTATGTATAATCACACAAAAATAGAAAAAAAATGACAAAAAATTTGAGATAAAACTAATGCTTTTAAAACTACAGATAAAAATGACAAAAAATTTTATGTATTAGATATGTTTCCATATCCTTCTGCATCAGGTCTACATGTTGGTCATCCAGAAGGTTATACAGCAACTGATATCATCGCTAGATACAAACGTTTAAATGGTTTTGATGTATTACATCCTATTGGTTGAGATGCTTTTGGTTTACCAGCAGAACAATATGCTTTAAATACAGGAAATCATCCCGCAGATTTTACACAAAAAAATATTAATAGTTTTAAAAAACAATTAAAAAGCTTAGGAATGTCTTTTGATTGAGATAAAGAAATTGACACCACAGATCCTAAATTTTACAAATGAACACAATGAATTTTTAAAAAACTTTATGAAAATAATTTAGCAGAAATTAAGGAAATAGATGTAAATTGATGCGAAGGTTTAGGTACAGTTTTAGCTAACGAAGAAGTAATAACCGATGAAAACGGTAACAAGGTTAGCGAAAGAGGTAATTTTCCTGTTATTAAAAAACCAATGAGACAATGAGTTTTAAAAATAACAGAATATGCAGAAAAGCTTTTAGAAGGATTAGAAAGGGTTGATTTTCCAGAATCTTTAAAAAGTTTACAAGAAAACTGAATCGGAAAATCAGAAGGTTATACACTAAAGTTTCAACTTGAAAATTCAAATAAATATATAGAAATTTTTACAACTAGAATAGATACTATTTTTGGTGCTTCATTTTTAGTCATAGCCCCAGAACACGAAATAATTAATTCAATTGAAAAAAATAAAGAATTAGTAGAGTTTTTAGAATATTCAAAAACTATAAGTGAAAGAGATCGGGTTTCTGGCTTAAAAGATAAAGTCGGTGTTTATACAGGAATAAATGCAGTTCATCCAATTACTAAAAAAATTATTCCTATTTGAACTTCCAATTATGTTTTAAATTCATACGGAACAGGTGCCGTAATGGCGGTCCCTTCAGAAGATGAAAGGGATTTGGAATTTGCTAAAAAATATAATTTAGAAATCATAAATATAATTCAAAGACAAGATAATAAAAATATTTTAATTAATTCTGATGCTTTTTCTTTTTTAGAACTAGATAAAGCAAAACAAAAAATTGTTGAATTTTTAAGATACAAAAATATTGCTAGAAAAACTATCAGTTATAAATTAAGAGATTGAATTTTTTCAAGACAAAGATATTGAGGAGAACCATTTCCGGTTTATTTTGATGAAAATGACAATGTATATTTAGAAGAAAACATCGTTGAGCTTCCATATATGGAAAATATTAAACCATCTAAAACAGGAGAATCTCCTTTAGCTAATAATAGTAATTGATTACATTTTGAAAAAAACGGAAAAAAATATAGAAGAGAAACAAATACAATGCCACAATGAGCAGGAAGTTCTTGATACTTTTTAGCTTATATTTTAAAGAACGCAGATGGAACATATATAGATATAGATTCTAAAGAAGCTTATAAAAGGTTTGAAAAATGATTACCTGTAGATTTATATATAGGTGGACAAGAACACGCTGTTGGCCACTTAATATATTCAAGATTTTGACATAAATTTTTATATGATATTAAAATTTTACCTATAGATGAACCATTTGTAAAAGTTGTTAATCAAGGGATGATTTTAGGAACTGATGGACAAAAAATGTCTAAAAGTAAAGGTAATGTTATAAATCCTGATGATATTGTAAATGAATTAGGAGCAGATACGCTTCGTGTATATGAAATGTTTATGGGTCCTTTAACAGACACAAAAGAATGAAATACCGACACAATAAAAGGTATAAGAAAATGACTAGATAGAGTCGAGGTTATAATTTCTAAATTTGCTGAAAATAAAACATTAATAAAAGTTGAAGAAAAAAATAATGAATTCACTTCTTTATGACAATTAACAATAAAAGAAGTGACCGATGCTATAGAAAAATTAAAATTTAATATAGCTATTAGTAAACTTATGGTTTTTGTAAATGGACTTTATAAATTAAATTTTATTTTTTCATTAGAACCTTTGAAAGATTTTTTAATTATGCTATCGCTTTTTGCACCACACATTTCAGAAGAATTATTAGAAAAAATCGATGAAAAACAAATTAAAGATCATACATGACCTCAATTTAATGAGAATTTAATTATAAATAATTTGTTAAAAATACCAGTTCAAGTAAACGGAAAAATTAGAGCCATTATAGATAAAGAAGAAAATGATAGTGAAGAAACTCTTTTCGCAAAAGCTCTAGAAGAAAAAAATGTTGTTAAATACATAGAAAATAAAGTAATTAAAAAGAAAATTTATGTAAAGGATAAAATAATTATTATTAATATTTAATAATTATTTTTTATATTATTATGAATAGAATTAAAGATGAAGATGTAACTTTCCTATTAAATGGCAGATATGATAAAAATACCAAAAAAAGTGTAGATTCTATAAAAAAACATTTTCCTAATTCTCAAATTTTTGTTTCTTGTTGAGAAAATGATGTTATAGATGACAATAAAAAAGTAGATAAATTTATTTTAAATAAAGATCCTGGTGGTTTTTATATAAGTAACAAGTATTGAAAAAATTATGGAGTTAATGTAAACAGAATAATAGTTGCTGTACAAAACGGACTTAAAGAAGTTAAAACAAAATATGTAGTTAGAATGAGAAATGACTTATTTTTCTTTAATAATAATTTATTAAATGATTATTTTTCCGTTTTTCATAAAAAAGACGACAATTATTCTATTTTTAAAAATAGAATTATTTTATCAGAATATGTTAATGGTAAATTTAATATTTGTAGTATAGGTAAAATTGATTATCAATATTTTTCAATATCTGATTGATTTCATTTTGGATTATTAGAAGATGTTAAAAAATATTGAGAACCTATTGAATTAGTTCCGGATTTAAAAGAATTTGCGAATAAAAATCCTAATAATTTAATTTCAGTGCAAGAGCATCCGGAAACATATTTACCAAGGTTTGTTTTTTCTAACGAGACAAATTTAAATTTATCAGAGTGACACGGAGAAGATGAAAATATTAAAAAAGAATCAGATAAATATTTTTACGAAAACTTTTTACTATTAGGAAATAAAGCATTAGGGTTTGGGATTTTAAAAAGAAAATATAGATTATCAACAAAAAGCGAAATATTTAATTTTTTTTGTTTACTAAATAAAAAATATATAGGTTTTTTAAGATATTATATTTTAAGGCACGAAAATACATGAACTATAGAAACTAGAAATAAGTTTGAAAAAGAAAATAATCATCCATTACCTAAAAAAAACGCTCCTAAAACACCCGGATTATTTTTATATTATTTAACTTTTATAGTTTTTTTAAATTTTATAAAAGAACTTTTAACCCAACATTTATTTAAAATCTTTTTTGTTTTTGGAAAAAAAAATTTACTAAAATTTAGAGAAAATAAAGAAAAAAACAGCAAAAAATAGTATAATTTTATTTTAAAGATAAAGAAAAGTAAAGTATACAATATGAAAAACAAGAAAAATAATAGTAAATTTTTAACTAGGTATTTTAATAGCATTGAACAAATTGATAATTTAGTTAAAAAAACATCTTCAGAAAAAAATAAAATACTTGATGAATATTATTGATTTACTAAATTACCTTCAAATTTATCAAAATATACTCCTAAAGTTTATTCATATAATGAAACTCAAGAATCTAGTTATATACTTATGGATTATGTTCCCTGATCAAATATTTACACATTTTTAGAAAATAATTCTAGTTTAAAAAATTATATAAATATTTTAGACACTTTATTTAATGTTTTATTAGATTTTAAAAATACAGAATTTAAAAAAAATAATGAAAAATTTTCAGAATTCATATATCTAACAAAAACTCATGATAGAATAAAAAATATCAAAGAAGAAGAATTAATAGATTTAGAAAAAGAAATAATATTTAATTCTAAAAAAATCAAACCATTTTTCCAAATAAAACAAAAAGTTTTAAATTTAATTGAAGAAAAGTTATTAAATAGTGAAATAACTTCTGTAGTCCATGGTGATTTTTTCTTTGGAAATATTTTATTTGATGAAAAAGAGAATAAAATAAAATTAGTTGATCCTAGAGGGCGTTTTAGCTATTATAGGGATATAATAGGTGACATTAGATATGATTTAGCTAAGTTAAGTCATAGCGTTATAGGGAAATACGATTGAATCGTTAATAATAATTTTGAATTTATAGAAGATAAAAATAATTTTTCTTTAAAGGAAAATACATTTTTAGACGAAAAACAAAACAAAGAAATAATGAATCATTTCAAAAAAAATATGATTGAAAAATTTAATATTTCTTTTGATAATATTAGGTTAATAGAAGGTTTACTATTTTTGACTATGATTCCGTTACATAAAGAATCTTTAATACACCAAAAAATATTTTATTTAAAATCTTTAGAAATTTTTAATGAATTAATAGAAAAGGGAGACGAATGAGAATAGTTATTGATTTAGACGGCACTATTTGTGAAATTAAAAAAGATAATCAAAGTTATTCTGAAGTAAAAGTTTTACCGGGAGCTAAAGAATTTATTAAAGAGATGAAAGAAAAAGGGCATACAATAGTAATTAATACTGCTAGAAATATGCAAACACAAGATCATAACATAGGAAAAGTTATGAAAAATGTTGGACTTGTAACTTTAGAATGATTAAGAGATAATGGAATAGAATATGATGAAATATTTTTTGGTAAACCAAATGGCGATATAACAATTTGTGATCGTTCAGTTCATTTTGATGGTTGAGATAAAATTTCAGAAGAGTATTTAATGAAATATGCAAAAAAAAGATAGAGCACAAATTGTTATATTGATGGCTGGTAATGGTAGTCGTTTTAAAGAAAAAGGCTACACTACAGACAAACCATTTATTAAAGTTGATAATAAAACTTTTTTAGAATTAACATTAGAATCATTTCATAAAAATAATTCTTTCATTCTTGTAATGAAAAAAGAATTTTTATCTTTATATAAAGATGAAATAAAAGAAGTTTCTAAAAAATACAAAATAAAGATTTTTACTACAGATAAAATGACAGCAGGAGCTGCATCTACAGCTTTATTTATATGAAAACAAATTAATAATAAAAAACCAGTTATATTTGCGGATGTTGATAATTTTTATTTAGAAAAGGCTGCACAAAAATTTTTAGATTTCTCAATTGCTCAAAAATTTGATGCTGCAGTTTCTACCTTTAATTCTTCTTCAGCAAAATTTTCTTACATAAAATATAAAAATAATTTAGTATTAGAAACCAAAGAAAAAGAAGTAGTTTCTGATCAAGCAATATCTGGTTTATATTTTTTTAAATCAGGAAAAAAATTTATAGATTATTGTATATCGCTTCATATTTACGATCAAAAGACAAAGAATGAATTTTATCTTTCTAATATTTATAACTTAATGATTGAGAAAAAAGAAAAAATAGGTTGAATGAACATAGAAACTAAAAATTATATTTCATTAGGAACTCCAGAACAACTAGAAGAATATTTAAATAAAAAATAACCTCTTTTTAAAAAGAGGTTTTGTTTTTGACTAATTTTATTCATTTAATTGATATACAAGAGAATTGATCTTATCATTAATTTCTTGAGGTTTTTCAAAAAATAGAGCATGTCCACAGTCTTTAATACCAATAATATTTTTATTATATTCATTAGCGATTTTTGCTACTGATAAAAATGGTACAAAAAGATCATTAATGCCAGTTATAAATTCATAATCTTTATTTTCTTTATAAAGATTTTTGATTTCTTTTTTTAAAAATTCAGGATTAATTATTTGATGTCTAACAATTTTTGCAAAATATTTTTCTTTGTTTTGACTTAATTTTAAAAATACACTAGCTATTTTAGAAATATTTTTTTTGTAATTATTTTTTTCTTTATAAACTAAATTATTACTACTATCAGTTGCATCTTCTATGTTAGAAGGCAATAGTCATTTCTGTAATCTTTCGATGGATTGATTTATAGTTTCTTTGGCTATTGTATTTAAGATATTATAATTTATCGGAGCCGCTAATAAGGCTTTTTTAACATAATTTTTATTCAATAAATAAAGAGCACTTGCCCCTCCTAAAGAATGGCCAATAACAAGATCAAAGTTTATATTAGTTTGTTTAATGAATTCTTCAGAAATTTTTTGGTAAAGTTCAACTGAAATTTCATTATTATTAGAACTCTCACCACATCCCGGAAAATCAAAGGCAACAATATCATAATTTCTATTTTCTAATCTATAAACTTGATTTGCAAAATTATATGAAGAATTAAAACCGTGTAAAAATAAAACTTTTGGCTTTCCGGTATTTTCTTCTACATATATAATTTCTTCATTTAATAAATTTATCTTTTTCTTTTCCATTATTATCCAAACATTACTTTAAGAATTTCTTCTATAGTTATATTTCCGAAATAGTCATTAATATTTTTAATAGATTGTAAAACATATTCTACTGATTCTTTGTTGAAATTATGTCCTATTAATAAGTTTGAAATTTCTCCAGTATTTAATTTACTTAAAAAGTCGCCTTCAAATTTTATATTTTGAATTTTATTTTCTTTTATCTCGCTACTTATTTGTAAAATTCCTCCCGCTGTTTTCTCTTCATTAAAAATAGAAAATTCAGGATTCTTTCCAAAAATTCAATCTTCAGATGATCTTAAAGTTGCGAGTTTTTCAATTTCGTTGATATATTGATTTGGAATTTCTAATATTTTAGCATCATATTTTTGTTCTAAAAATATAGCAAATTTATTAATAAATTCATCTACTGTTATTTTGGTTTCTAATTCATTGATTAAATTAGTTACTCTTTGTCTAATGCTTTCAATTCCTTTTGACTGAATTTTTAATTTGCTTGGATTTAAAACTTTTGCAAGTTTACTTAAATTTGCATCAAAAAGCATTGTTCCGTGATGAACTATTTTATCTTTGTGTATAAATTGAGCATTACCAGAAAATTTAGCACCATTTATCATTAAGTCATTTCTTCCTTTAAATTCAGCATTTAAATTTAAAGTTTTTAAAAATTCTAAAACTGGTTTTAAAAATTTTTGATATCCCATTTCATCTTTTTTTGTTATAAAAGAAAAATTAATGTTACCTAAATCGTGAAAAACAGCGCCACCCCCTGATAACCTTCTGTATAGTTCGATTTTTTCTTCTTTTAGTATATCTAGTTTTACTTCTTTAAATGCATTTTGGTTTCTCCCAATAATTATTGCATTAGAATGTTGATAGATGAAAATAATATCTTCATTATTATTCTCATCTTTAGCCATTATCTCTTCTAATACTAAATTAAAAAATGGTGAGTAGTTTTTACTGATATAAATTTTCATTTATTCCTCCTTAATTAATAAATCAAAATTAGTTATAGTTTTACATTCTTTAATGAATAGCTCTTGTTCTTGTTCGTTTAAATTTAAATTTTTTATTCCTTGGATGTTAATTTGTCCATAATCTCATCTTTTTTGATATCCATTGTTATCTAATAAAAATAATAGATCCTCTATAAATCAATTAAAATAATTTGAGTTGAATTTAATATTTCTTATAATTCCTTTTATTTTTATATCAATAATTCTATTCTCGTGTTTTAATATTTCTAAATCAAAAGATAAATCTAATTCTTGACTTTTTTTCGTTTGCAAATTATTTTTCATTTTTTAATTATATAACTTTTAACTAATAAAGAATAATTAAAATTGCAGAATAAAAAAAACTATAGATATTTGATCAATGATCTATTCTATAGTCCTAAAATGCAAATTGAAGTGCACCAGTAGTTTTTATTATAAAAACATTGTACTACAATTTATAATATTTTATACCCCTACTTACTATTAAGGGGTGAAGGGGGATATCCCCTTCTTTTAATTCCGCTTGTAAAGCGGTTTTTATTAATGAAGTTAATAAAAATTATGGGGCGAAATTTTTCGACCCTTTCATTATTTTCTTGTAATAATCTCGTAATTTTTAATAGTTTTAATTAATATTTGTTTAATTTTTCTATTTCTTCTTCATATACGTCAAAGCGCATTTTCCTTCTAGTATGTCTCTATTCATAAAATTTATTCTTTTTCAAGATTTAATATTTCTTCTCTAGAAACTTTATTAAAGTCAGTTCCTTTCTTATAAACCCTTCTTACAATTCCGTTAAAATTTTCATTGGTTCCTCTTTGAAAAGAAGCGTATTTATCGGCTTTATAAATTTTAATTCCTAATTTTTTCGCTAATATTCCAACCGCATTAAATTCAATTCCATTATCAAAAGTAATACTTTCAACAGGTAATTCTAGTGTATTTATTCTTTCATAAAGCACTTTATTAATGTAAAAAGGATTTTTACTTGATACTTTCACAATTATTCCTAATCTGCTTTTTCTCTCAACTAAAGTTAAAAGACTAGAATGCCCTGCGGATTTTTACCTATAACTAAATCACCCTCTCAATGCCCAAATGTTTCTCTTAAATCAATATGTTTTGGTCTAGCTCAAATAGGAAAAACATAATTTGATTGTACAAGTCTTTCAATAACATTATTTTTCTTTTTCCGCCTTTTGTATAGTGCTTTCTTAATCTATCTTTATTAGTTAATACTCATTTTCCTGTATTAATCCAATTAAAAACAGTCCTTAGTGAAGGGATTTTAATGTTTTTGACTCCTTCTTTTATTAAGTTGTAAGTCATTTTTATTCCGCATGTTGCTTTGTTAAAATTGTCTTTAATAAGTTTACTAAATTCTTTATAATCATCCATTTGAGAAAAGAAAAACAATCTTTTATGTTTATGTCTTATTTTAGCTTTTTCATTTGCTATCAAATGATCGTAAAATCCGTAAAAATTTGAATTTCTTTTCAATTCTCTTGACACTGTTGAATGATTGATATTAAGAAAATTAGCAATTTGTCTAATTGAATATTTTTATAAAACAATTTCTCTATTAAAAATCTTTTTCAGCATTTAAATGGGAATAATGCTTTGTTGTATTATAATTCATATGGTCCTTTCAATAAAAAGTATGTTGTCTTAAATTTTTATGAGGTAGTTTTTTTATTTAAAAAATCAAGTGCAACCACTTTTTAATTTTACATTATAGTGGTGCACTTGATTTTGCATTCAGGGAAACTATAGATATTTGATCAATGATCTATTCTATAGTTTTTATTAACTATTTTTTATAGTTTAAATTTAATGTATTTAAAATGGTTTGAATTATAAAGTTAAATGGTTTATTAAAGTGTGGTAAGAAGTAGTAATCCATTAAAGCGATTTGTGGTAATGTTAATCCTTGTTGAATTGCTAATGATAACATATACATAACTTCTGTATGGTTTGCCGCTCTACCTTGTGAACCAATTTGAGCACCTAATAATCTTAAAGTATTTTTATCATATGTTATTTTGAATCATACTGGATAGTGATGTTTCATAAATTCTGGTCTATCATTATCTTCAAAATATTCTACAGCATATGATTCTTTTATTCCTTCTGTTTTAGAAGCGACTACTTCAGTTAAACCAGTAGAAGCATAGTTAAAGTTAAATACATTTATTGCATTTGTTCCTGAATATCCTGGGAAAGGAATTCCTTCGTTACCTGCTAAGTGGAAAGCTGCAACAATACCTGTTTTAACTGCGTTTGTTGCTAAAGCAATATGTGCATATTCTTTTGTAGCACTATTAATCATAGAAGCCGAATCTCCAATTACATAAAGATTTTCATCGCTTAATGATCTTTGGAATTGATCAACCTTAATAGCACCATTAGCTGTTTTTTCTACATCTGTTATTAATTCAGTATTTGGTTTAAATCCAATAGCTAAAATAACTAAATCAGCTTCATAAGTACCTTTATCTGTTACAACAGCTGAAACTGTTTTACCATCTTGTGTTTCAAATTTTTGAACTTTTTCACCAAGTTTCATGTTTATTCCATGGTGTTCCATTTCGAATTCCATTTTTTTAGTAAATTCTTCATCGAAATAATTTGGAATAATTCTATCTTGCATGTCAATTAAAGTAACTTTTTTACCATATTTGTGGAAAGCTTCAACTAACTCTATACCTATATAACCAGCACCAATAACTACAACATTTTTTACTGATTTATCTTCTGCTTTTGCTTTTATTTCTTTTGCATGAGCAAATATTTTTGAAACTAAAATATTTTCTAAGTTTACATTTTCAAAAGGAGGAATAATTGGTCATGTACCTCCTGCATAAACAAGTTTGTCATATGAATCTTTAAAGGTTTCCCCTGTGTTTAAGTTTTTAACAACAACATATTTTTCTTGTCTATTAACTTCAATGACTTCATGAGAAATTTTAACGTCTATTCCCATGTTTTGTAATTCTTCTACACTTGAGTAAAATAATCCATCAGGATTTGAAAATTCCCCCCCAACTCACAGAGCAATTCCACATCCTAAAAATGAAATATCTGTATTTCTATCGTAAGCTACTAATTGAGCATCTGGAGATACTTTTTTCATTGTTCTTAAAAAAGAAGTACCAGCGTGATTTGCTCCAATTGATATAATTTTCATAAGTTTCCTCCATTTTTTAATAATATAATTATATTATTTTTTTAATTTTGTATTAATAAAATAATCATTAAAATGCATAAATATTAATTATTTTTTCAAATTTCATATTCTTTTTGGCAATCTTCAACAATTTTTTGAATATCTTGTGGATTTGAAATTATAGCACCCGAAGCTCTCTCGTGACCACCACCACCTCATTTTAGTGCTACATTTCTAATGATAGGTCCATTAGATCTAAATTCAACTCTTCATTTATTTGTTTCTTCTTGTGTAAATGATAATCAAATTCTATAATTATCAATATTTGATAATAAATTAGGTCTAGTAGAACTTGCTGGATTCATATTATATTTTTGTTGAGTTTCTAAATCTATGGAATAGTAAATAACGTTTTTAAAGGTTTTAAAATTACTTAGAACAAAAGATTGAAATTTTATGTCTTTTTCACTACTTTTATTTAAATTTGTATGTAAATAATCTACATCAATTTTAGTTTCTCAAAGTTTAGCAGCTAATTTTAAAGTTCTAGAAGTTGTGTTTGAAAAAAGAAATCTTCCTGAATCTGTATAAATACCTGTATAAATATATTCTGCTGCTTTTTTATTAATAGTTCAGTTTGCTTCTACTGCTAAATTAGCAATTTGTTCTGCGGCAGCAATATAACTAGAGTCAACTCATTTGAATTTTGCATTCAAGTCATCATCGTTAGGATGATGATCAATTCTAATAACGCTTTTAAATAAATTCTTATCTAATAATTCTCTTTTCTCAATTCTTTCTTTAAAATTAGCATCAACTACTATTGCTAAAGATTTTTTTAAAAAATCATCATTTAGATCATTTTCAAACTCAAATTTTAAGAAAGATAATATTCCTTTAGAATCTCCTACAGTTTTAACAACTTTATTGGGAAAATTTTCTTGTATAAGTTCCTTCAAACCGAATTGTGAACCTAAACAATCTCCATCAGGCCTAATATGGTGAAAAATTACTATATTTTCATGATTTTCTATTTCTTTAATAATATCTTTAATATTACCTATTTTCATTAGATTCATATTCCTTTACAAGTTCTATTGATTTTTCAATTATTTCTTGAATTTTATTTTTTCTTTTGATAATAGCTCCAGAAGCATTATCGTGCCCCCCGCCATTATATTGTCTTGCTATAGTATTTACTTTAGGTCCATTAGATCTTAATCTAACTCTTACAGTTCCATCAGGTTGATCAATAAAGAAGATTCAAATTCTATTATCTTCAATATTAGAAAGAATATTCACTTGGTTAGCTTCTTCGTATTCTAAATTTAGTTTTTCTTGAATT
Organism: Mesomycoplasma molare; assembly: GCF_024918955.1. Classification (NCBI taxonomy): domain Bacteria; kingdom Bacillati; phylum Mycoplasmatota; order Mycoplasmoidales; family Metamycoplasmataceae; genus Mesomycoplasma; species Mesomycoplasma molare. Next base: position 850,076 of record NZ_CP103423.1, on the reverse strand, counting down.
TTTTTAGTTACATGAAATCAAATAACTTTATCCTGAGACTTAAATTCAGAAAGTACAAGACCTTGAAATTTAATTTCTTTTATAGTTCTTCCTGAAAGAGAACTGTGGATAAAATGAATATCTAAATTTGATTTATTAATTAAGTTATGTGTAACTAAAAAAGTTCTTTTACTTGTATTACTATAGTAAAATCTGCCAGAATCTGTATAAATACCTGTATAAATGTATTGAGCAGCTTTTTCGCTAATTTTTAGTTTTGCCTTCATAGCAAAATAAGCCACCATTTCGGCTGCTGCACTATAAGAAGAGTCAATTCAATTATATTTATATTCTATATCTGCGCCATTAGGATGATGATCAATTCTAGCCATATGTGTTATTTTATTGGATAAAATAATTTCTTTTTTTTCAAGTCGATCTGAACTAGAAGCATCCACAACAATTCCTAAAGAATTATTAAAATCTTTATCTTTTAATTGTTCTTCATTAAAATGATTAAATTCTAAAAAAGACAATATCCCCTTAGAATCACCTATACAAAAAACTTTTTTGTCAGGAAAATTTTCTTGTATAAGTTCTTTTAAACCGAATTGTGAACCTAAACAATCTCCATCAGGTCTAATATGGTGAAAAATAAAAATATTGTCGTGTTGTTTTATTGCTTCCAAGATAATTTTATATGTTCCTTTTTTCATTTTAGTCCTTCTATTTATTATTTTTCATAATTATATTATTTTTAATAAATATATTTTAAAAAAATAAAATCATTACTTAAGTTTAATAAAATTGAACAAATTTATTTTTTTTACAAAAAATCGAAAGATTCTTTTTCTAAAAAAAGCACTATATATCCAAATATTTTTGCTTGATATATATTCTTTTTATATCAAGCAAAAATGCCTATAAATAGGCAAAAAATCACAAATTATACTTAAAAATTCATAAAAATTAATAAAACATGAACAAATAAAAAAATGTTTTATATTATAATTATTAAGTAAGTTTTAATTTACTTGCATCAAAATATGATAGAAATAAAAAAAGATGAAAGATTTTATATTAGGAAAACCCCCTATTAGGAGAAAATATTTACCTAAAGTTATTGAACATTTATATTCATTGTTTTCAGCAATAATTTTTAGTGTAAATTTAATTTTATTAATAGTGTTATTTATATTTGATAATAATAAAACCATTGCTGATAAATTTTTTAATTTATTAAACAAAACAGAATTTAGATTAATTATTGCTATTTTTGTTTTTATTTTTTTAGCTAACATTCTATACTCTATAATATTATTTATTATTTTACCCAAAACAGAGCAAGGGCATTTATTAGTTTATTTAGAAATAACATTTTTAATATTATTTGTTTTATCTCCGTTTAATATATTAGTTTCTTTCGCTTGTTTAAAATATAACGAAATTGTTTTTGAATAAATTTCAATTAAAAAGAAGGAATATTTATGAAAAAGTTTAAAAAAATATTAGGATTAACAGTTTTTGCATCTCCTTTAGCTGCATTAATTTCTTGTGGATCGCCTGCTGGAACAAATGAATTTGCTGGTTCTAAAGAAATTATTGTTGCACAAGAAGGGAAACAAACTCAATTTTGAAATGCTGTTAAAGCTGAATTTGAAAAAACAGAATTATATAAAGAAGGATACAGAATTAAAACTGTTGAGAAAGACGTCTTTGGTGCCATCGATGTTATTACTCAAATTGGTGCAACAGATAAAAATGCTCCAGATTTAATTTACGCTCCAAACGATAGAATTACTGACTTATTAGCTAAAAAAGCAATTGCTGTTTGAGATGATAAACTAAAAGAAGAAATTTTTAACGTAGTTCAAGCTTCAGATGAAGAGAAAAAACAAGTTTCTGATTTTGGTTACTTTAGTTCAAGAAATCCTAAATATGCAAAAGGATTTTATAACTTTGCACATAACAAAGAAGGAATAGTTGTTATGTCTAAAAAACCTCTAGAAGAGGTAAAAACAGAACTATCAAATACTGCTACAGATGAAATGGTAGAATTAGTAAAAGAAGGGAAAGCGTTCTTCAGAATTCAAGATGGTTGATACGGAAACGGAGTATTTGGTGGAGTATTAACAAAAGATGAAATGTCTAAAGTTATTTATAAAAATGCTGAAACAAATAAATGAAGTTCAGGATTTATAACTACAGATCCAAATCACGCAAAATTCAAAGAAGCAGTTAATGTAGCTGCAGAATTAATTTGACCAGTATTTGAAGCTGCTTATTTAAAAAGTGAAACAGAATTCCAATCAACTAAATGACATACTAAAGGTATAACTCAAGCAGATTTAAAAAATCTTTTAAGAAATGATCAAAATGCTGTTCAAAAAACAGTTTTCGAATTATTAGAAGCTGGTAAATTAGATTATGCTTTTGTTGGTTCATGAGACTTTGGAAATGCTGCGAAATTAGGTATTAATACCTTCTTCCACGCGCCTAAATTAAAAGGACAATATGATTATAAACAAGCACCTGGTACATGATCATGAGCAATTAATTCAAGAAATAATGGATCAAGCGATAAAAGAAAACAAGCTTTAGGAGAAGTTTTAAAATTAATTTTTAAAGTAGATTCATATTATGGATACTTTAAAGGTGATACAAAAGTTCCTTTATTTAACAAAGTTCAAAAAGAATTACAAGCTAAATCAGATCAAGATGCAGCTACAGGAAATACAAACTTCCAAAGCATATTAACAAAATCAAAATATTCAAGCGCAGATGCTTTATACAAAGCATACGATAAATTATTATCAGGTGTAAATGAAGCTTTATCAAAAGTGTATGGTAGAGATAAATCATGATCTCAAGATACAAATAAAACTGATTTATTAAATGAAGCAAATCTTTACACTGAAACTGTAGATAAAACAAAAGATAAATATGTATATATTACAGATGAAGTATTTAATAAGTTACCAGACCTAAAAAAAGCAGCAGCATTAAGAAATGTTATAGCAGCATTATTAGGATTAACCAATTTAGATGAACTTAAAGGTACAGCTGGAGATCAATGACAAGTTGCAAACACATTAAGCAAAACAGGATCATGACCAAAAGAATACCAATTTAACGAAAATAATGCGCATGTTAGAAACATAGAAGCAGCGATTTTCGGAGCTAAGACAGATGAAGGAGCATTCTTGGCGGTCGCTGAAGAAATTAAAGAAGAAGCTAAAAGAACAGCTAAATTAGAAGAAGTGAAGAGAAAAGCAAAAGAATTCTCAAATACATATGCTAAAACTACTGTTTCAGATGATGTAATTAATAAAGCAGCAGAATTATATTTCAATAACTTTATTAATCAATCAGATTGATTAAAATGACAAAGTGAATATAAAACATTATTTGAAAGTCAAAAAGCTTCACAATTATTCCCTAAAGAAGATGGAACAGAAGTAAATGGTACAGCAACAGCAAAAGAAGTAGAAGATGCTATTTTAGAATCAAGAAGATCTTCAGTAGCTAAAAAAGTTATTGATGTTATTTCTTCAACAACTTCATTAACACAAGGTGGATACGGAACACTAAAACTTCAAGAAGAAAGATTAGATAGAGGTAATCCACAATTCGGTTCTTATTGAGGAAACTGAAATGATAAAACTTGAGGGAATCAACAATTCTACGAAGATTTAGCTAAAGATAAAAATAATAATGATACATTAGAAAAATTCCAAGCATCATTAGTTAAAAAATTAAGTAATGTATTTGCTGATACTGCTAAAGCACAAGATAGTTCAAATGCATTAGATTACATTAAATAATAATGAAACCTAAAATACAAATAGAAAGAAGAATGTTTTATTTACTAATTATTCTTCTTTCTATTTCTAATATATTGTTAATTTTTTGACTCTTAGATGGGTTAATATTAGGAACAACAGCTTTTGATAACTTTTTAGAAAACGAAAGAATCACTGCTATTAATAATTTTATAATATTAAGATATGCTGGATATATTAGTAATTCCATATTACTTATTGCTTTTTTAGTAAATATTTTAACTTCTAAAAAACAAGGAGTAGGTTATTTGTTTGGAATTATTTGAATTATTTTGTTTATAGGTATTTTATTAGTTCCTTATTTTTCTAGTGGATCATTAACAGAAAATTGAATTAGATTAACAATCGTTATTATTTGATCTTTTGTTTTTCCTTTGTTAATAATATGTATAGTTAAAATTATGTTTAACTTAAGAATAAAGAGACAAAATTATTATTATGAAAAAATAAAATTTTATAAAGGAGGTAAGTAGATGGAAAAAATTAAAATGTGAAATTGATATGGCGAAAAGTTTGATAAAAAAATCAATGATTCTAAATTATCTTATTCTAATTATTTAAATCAGGTTCAAAATGTTTACGATCGTGATAAAAGAAATTTAGATTTAAAGAAAAAAATTAATAAAGATCTTTTTGTAAAAGCTAAAAGAAATTTATTAGATGAAGAAAAAAGATCTTTAGATACATTAAAAATTTCTAGTAAAAATCAATTGCAAGTGGTCAAAGAAACTTATAAACAATTAAAAATAGCAAATAGTTTAATTTCTTTAATTCAATTCGAAATAAAAAAAATAGATAAAAAAAATCTAGAATCAGCTCAGTATGTAAGTAATTATTACAAAATGCTTTTAAAAACCGCAGATGAAGCTTCCGTTAAAGAAGAAAATATGACTTCTATCTTAAATAAAGCTCAGTCAGATGAAAAGATTTTGTTGTTAAATAAAATTTACTTATTAATTATTTTAAAATACTTAAAATACACAAAAAAGAATGAATTAGATATAGTTGAATTAGAAGAATTATTAAATAAAACCCCATCTATTTTTAAAACAATAGAAATTGATACATTTTATCTATCAGAGGGTAAAGAAAGGGTTATAAAACTATTTAATAGATTAAAAAATAAACAAGCTAAACTTTTAGTTCAAAAAGAAGAAATTAAAAAAGAAATTCCTGAAATTAAAAAAGCATCTTTAAGTAAATTAAAAGAAGATGTTAAAAATCTTAAAGCTAATTACAAACAAAGAATTTTAGAAGCAGAATTTTCTTATAATAAAGAATATGATGAAGAACTTTCTTTACTAAAAAATAATTTAATAGAAAGAAAAAATAAAGTTAAAGAAAGAAAAGAAGAAATAGAAAAATTATCTATTGAAAAAGAAGAAAAACTAAAACAATACAAACAAACTAAAAAACTAGAGGAAAAAGAAATCTTTAATACCTATAAAAAAGAATTAAGATTATCTTTAGAATTAGAAAAAATATTTAACAAATATAAAAAATTACTAGTAATAAACAAAATATTAAAATTAAAACAAAGAAATTATATTGAGCACTATTATTCTCTTTATAAAAAACAAATAATAAATAAATATATCAATACTAATGAATATAACAAAGATATTTTACGTTTAACAAAATATCATTTCAATTCACTTTATAAAAAAATATATTTAAGTTATAAAAACACAGATGACGCAAAGAAAAATGTAATTAAAATACACATGTCATCTAATTTACCTTTAATTTTCAGATGAAAATATAAAGCGAATGCTATAAGATTTGCTAAATCTAAATATTTACAAAAATTAGGAAATAGCAAAAAAGATCATTCGTATGATGGAGACTTTTTAATTAGTAAATCATCATCATTATTTGAATATGCACAAGATACAAATAAAGTATTAAATTATTCCGCGGATGAGATTAAAAAATCTAAATTGATTTTAAATAAAATAAAAAATTCTCCTACGCAGGATTATGAACAAGAATTTAAAAATAACATCAAAGAAATTAAAGAAAACTATAAGAAAAAAATTAATGAATTAAAGCTTCGTTATAAAAATAAAGATATTACTAAAAAAGCTTATTTATTTAAATTAAAAGAAGAAAAAATTCTTTTAAAAGAAAGTATTGTGTCCTTAAAATTAAATAACGAAAAAGAAAAACACAAAGTTGTAGTTAAAACACAATATAGTAGATTAAGTTCACAACTAAAAATATTTAAAAAAATCTATGAATCAAAAGTAGTAGAATCAATTAAACAAATTCCGATGGAAAACAAAAAGGGAGCAAAATACAAAGGTTTATTTTTAAATTTATTGCTTCCTGGTTTAGCACAATTATTCTTATTTAAAGAAATTAAAAAAGGAATTTTATTATTATTAATTTCTTTAATTTTATATGGATTATTTGTTCCATTTTCATTTGGATTAACATGAAATAAAATTGGTGGTATTCAGGGAATCATTGATTTAGGAGCATCTATTCACGATTTTTCTTTAGGAATATTACCTGATGCAAGATTTTATATGTTTGGAGCAGCGGCTTCCTTAATACTTTTAGCATTAACCTTTAGTTTTACTATAGCTAATGCTGTAGGGGCTTATAGACAAGGTAAGTTATTAGAAGAAGGTTTAAGACCACAAAACTGAACTCAAACTAAAAAATGATTATCAGAACAAGGATTCCCTTGATTAATTTCTATTCCTGGGTGATTTTTAATAGCATTTATTGTTCTAGTTCCTTTAATGACTTCATTATTTATTTCTTTATCAAATACAGGATTCCAACATACTCCTCCTCAACAAATTGTAGATTGAGTAGGATTTACTCAATATGGAAAATGATGAATTTTTAGGTCTAATGGACTATTAACTTCATTATCTAGAGTTATTTCTTGAACATTAATTTGAACATTCGTAACTTCAATAAGTGTTATAGTAACAGGAACCATTTTTGCAATTTTAGTAAATAGTGAAAAAGTTAAATTTAAAAAATTCTTTAGATTAATTTACATTATTCCATGAGCTATACCAGCCTTTGTTACAATAATTTTCTTAAAATCAGCCTTTCAAGGAGATTCTAATTCTTTAATAAATTACATACTAATAAAATTAGGAATAATAAAAGATGGAATAAACTTCTTCGGAAGTATATATTGAGTAAGATTTTTACTAATTGTTATTCAAACATGATTAGGGCATTCATATATTTTCTTATTAATTACAGGTAATTTACAGTCAATACCTAAAGATATTTATGAAGCAGGAGAAATAGATGGAGCTAAACGTTCTAAACTATTTCAACACATTACATTACCAATTTTACTTTCATCATTAGCACCTTTATTAATAGGTCAATTCACTTTTATGTTTAACAACTTTACTATAATTTCACTATTTTCAAATGGTGGTCCTAATTATTCTGAACAAACTGTATTCCAAGAGTCTGGTTCAGATATAATTATTTCTTGAATTTATAAATTAACAACAACTGTACAAATTGATGGTAATATTGCCTTTTCATCAGCGTTAGTAATATTAGCATCAGTATTCTCGGTATCAATAGCAGCTTATGGATTTGCTAAAAGTGCAGCGAAAGGGGGGAAATAATGAATTTGTATTCTTTAAAAAGCAAAATAAAACATGAAAAACTAAAATTTTCATCTTTTAAAAATAATCAAACCAGAATTCATACTTCAGATTCTAAACCTTTAACTGTTGCAGAGGGAATTTTTCTATTTTTTAACTATATATTATTAATAGTTTGAACATTGATTATTTTATTCCCTGTGGTTTCAATGATACTAGCTTCTTTTAATACTTTTAACCCTAAATATATTTCTTTATCTCCAGAATTTTATAAATTCGGTCTTGATAACTTTAATTATTTATTTACAAGCCCTAGAAGTAAATATACAAATTGATATTTAAATACAGTATTAATAGCTTTATCTACAATGTTAATAACAGTAGTGTTTGTAGCATTTAATGGATATGCGTATTCTAGATTCAAATTTGCAGGTTCTAAACATTCCCTTTCGGTAATTATGTTATTACAAATGATTCCTTCAACAGCTTCATTAATTTCTTTATATATAATAGTAGCTTTAGGTAGAGATTCATTTGGTATAGATCCAAGGGTAACATTAACTATCATTTATTCAGGTGGAGCAATTGCGGGAAATACTTTTGTTTTCAAAAGTTACTTAGATTCTATTTCTCGTGAGTTAGATGATTCAGCTAAAATTGATGGTTGTGGTAATTGAACTTTATTTACAAAAATATTATTACCAGTGGCAAGACCAATGATTGCAATTATATCTTTATGATCATTTTTAATCCCATTTGGCGATGTTATATTACCTAAATTTGCAATTACAAACTTAGAACAAACTACATTAGCTGTTGGACTTGATACATTTATTTCAACCGAAGATAAAGAGATAAATGTAGGAGCATATTCAGCTGGTGCTTTATTAGCTTCTATACCTCCATTTGTATTATTTATGTTTTCACAAAGACATATAGTTGGAGGATTATCAGAAGGAGCGGTGAAAGGATAAAATGAAAAAAGATTCAAATTTAAATTATGAAAATATTAACATTGAAGACATTAATTCATATGATAAAGATTTTGATACATTTTTAAATGAAATTGGTGAAGTGGGGCAAAAATCTTCCGGTGGGAAAATTGAATTAGTGAATTTATCTAAAAAATATGAAGGAAATGATAAATGAACTTTAAAAGATATTAATTTAACAATTGAAGCAGGTAAATTTTGTATCTTTTTAGGACCTTCTGGTTGTGGTAAAACTACTTTATTAAGAATGATTGCAGGTTTAAATTCCATAACAAAAGGTGATTTATTATTTAATGGAAAAAGATTTAATAATCTTTCTCCTTCAGAAAGAAATATTGCCATGGTTTTCCAATCATATGCTCTTTATCCTCATATGAATGTTTATAATAACATGAGTTTTGGTTTAAAAATAGCTAAAGAGAGAAAAGATATTATTGATAGAAGAGTAAAAGATGCTGCTAAAATTTTAAAAATTGATAATTATCTATATAACAAACCAAAAGATTTATCTGGAGGACAAAGACAAAGGGTAGCTATAGGAAGAGCTATAGTAAGAAAACCTTCTATTTTCTTAATGGATGAACCTCTATCTAACTTAGATGCTAAATTAAGAGAATCTATGCGTAGAGAAATAGTTTCAATTCATAGATTATTAAATACAACTTCAATTTATGTTACACATGATCAATTAGAAGCTATGACAATGGGTGATCAAATCGTTGTATTAAACGAAGGAAAAATCCAACAAAATGGAACAAGTAAAGATCTTTACTTTAGACCAGCTAATATATTCGTTGCTAAATTTATCGGTTCTCCAACCATTAATCTATTAAACGGAACAAACAAAAATAATGAATTTCATTTGGAAAATACCAACTTTAAATTAGCATTACCTAGTGAATTAAAAGAAACCTTAAAAACAAAAGAAGAATTAATAATCGGTTTTAGAACAGAAGATGTTTTAATTCATGAACAAGAAACTGAAAATTCAATTAAAGGAAAAATTTTCAATATTGAATCATTAGGAAAAGAATTATCTATTGTTGTAAAAATTTCAGATTCTATTGAAATAGTAGCAACAGTGCTAAATAATAGAGACTTTGAACTATATCAATATGTATGAGTAACTTTTAACCAATCAAGAATTCATATTTTTGATAAACAAACCGAAGAAAGATTAAATTAATGAATTTTTTTAAGACATTTAGATATAGAAAAATTTTCTTTATTTTAAGCATAATTATTGCTTTAGTGTGTTTTGGTTTATTTTTCTTGTTTTACAATTCTATTACTGATTATTTAGAATTAGAAAAAACACGTTTTAAAGGCGAAAAAGAATTTTTAGAAGGTTCTAAAGTATTACCACAGTTACCAATAGTATATGCGCTATGAGCATTTTCAATTCTTTGCTGAATTGTGATAATAACAAACTCATTAATTGCAATTACATATTACAAAAAAGAAAAAAATACAGGAATAATGTTTTTAAAAATAAATATTGTTACATTTATTTTTTCAATAATTGCAATTTCTTTCTTACTTTCATTCCAACCTATAATTGATGAAACAGATATAGAAAATATTCTTTATCCACCAAATTATTTAGCGGGATGATTAATTTTTCTATTTTCAGTTTTAAATGCATTTTACGGTTTATTAACTTTTAAAAATTATGGTTATTTAAATATTAAAGGAGAAAATAAAGAAAATGAAAAAGAACATCTTCTGGTTTAGCAAAGCGTTTTTAGCTTGTGCACCATTAAGTGTTATTTCTTGTGCAAATGTAAAAGAAACATCCGCATGAGGAGATGAAAAATTTTATAAAGAATTTGGTAAATTAACTTATTCAGAAGATGATGAAAAGGCGCGTTTTATTGCGCCTTTTTCTAAAACCGAAAAAACTTCTTCTGTAATTTACCAAGTATTAGTATATGCTTTTGCTGATGGAAACAATGATGGAATTGGGGATTTTATAGGATTAAAAAATAATTTAGATTACTTTAGTAATTTAGGTATTGATCAACTATATTTATCACCAATTCATCCTGCCAGTTCTTATCATGGCTATGATGTTATAGATTATACTGATGTAGCGGAAGAACTAGGAGGTAAAGAAGCTTTTAATGAGTTTTTAATAGAAGCGCACAAAAGAGGGATAAAAGTTTATTTAGACTTAATTTTTAATCATACTTCTTTTGAACATCCTTGATTTCAAAAAGCTCTTTCAGGTGATCAAAAGTATCAAAACTTCTATAGATTTTACGATACAAAAATAGCAGATACAAATCAGGATACAGAGGAATTAAGAAACTTATTTCCTAATTTAAAAAACAAACAAGCAACAAATAAATACTATACATCTAAATTTTGAGCAGGAATGCCTGATTTAAATTTAGATAATCCGGAAGTAATTAAAGAACTAAAACATATTCAATCTTATTGAACAAAATTAGGTGTAGATGGTTTTAGATATGATGCTTTTGTGGAATTTTTTTCCTCTGAAAGAGAAACCAAAAATAACTATAATGAAAGCAAAATTTTTTACGAATTAAGGGAAGCTTCTAATGAAGCTTTAAAATCTATTAATAGAGACCAAGAAATATTCATGATGGGTGAATGGTGAAATGATACATTATCAGCTAAAGAATATTTAAGTTTCGACAACCAAAAAGCACTTGGCACAGTCTATGATGGCCAACATTGAAAAAATAATTGATTTGTAACAATTGATAATGAAGAATTAAAAAAATATTTAAAACAAATTAATGAAGAATTAAATACTATTTGAGTCCCTTTTTTAACAAATCATGATGTTGATAGATGGATAAATTCGTATAGGTTATCAGTAGGAGAAGAACCTTTACAAGTTGGTGATTTAGATAAACCACTTAGAGAAAAAGATATTGAAGCCATAAAAAATGCTTATTTTTATTTACTTGTTATGCCTGCTACTCCAATTATTTATCACGGAGATGAATTGATGCTTCATGCAAATAAAAAATTTGGTGATTCAGGAATGAGAGAACCCTTTAAATGAAAAGATTATTCTAAAAAAGTTGAATTCAAAGAAAGAAAAAATCCTAATGATATTATAAAAATTAATTTCTCTATTGATACTCCTTTTGTAGAAGAACAAGTTACTAACAATAATTCTGTATATTCTACAATTAAGTTTTTATTAAACTTTAGAAAAGAACATAATTTTATGTATTCGCAAAATTTACAAACAATAGGGAATGCTAGTGAATATATAGAAGAAGCTTCTGATAACACAATTGTAAGGCAATCTATAGATGGAAGTGAAAAATATCTTTTTATAAACTCTTTAGGTGATGCTCGAGAAAAAAACTTTAAAATTAAAAATAATAATCAATTTGAAGTTATTTATAATAAAGATGCAAAAATCGAAAATAATACAATAAAAATAGAAAAACAAGGCATGATAATTCTTAAAATAAAATAAATTAAATTTTTTTCAAAAAACAGAAAAAGAAAATGTATAATTTACCTATTAATTATGAAATTATTAAATAAACTAAAACAAAATTGTTAACAGAAATGAAAGAACAAGTGTTTTGGTTTTTTTATAATAAAAAGAGGAGAATATGAAAAGAAAAAAAATATTAAGTTTAACTAGTTTTGCCGCTGTTTCAGCGAGTATTGCTACTTTAGTTTCTTGTGGAGCACCGAGTACAAAATTTGATCAAATTGATGACAATGTACTAAAAATTGCAAACACATTTTCAGCGACATCTAATCAAACCGAAGTATTAAAAGAAGTTATTAAAAAATGAAATGAAAAACCTGAAGTAAAAGCTAAACAAGAAGGATACTTACCAATAGAATTATTTGCTATTAATGGTGGATATAATGGTTTAACTCAAGATTTAGGTCAAAAATTAAAAGCGAAAGCATCTTCAAGTTTATATAATTTAGCATTTAATTACCCTTCTGTAATAGGTACATTAGCTAAATATAATATGCAACTTGATTTTAATGGAGCAAATGAAAAGGAAAAAAGTATTGGAATTAGTCAATGAGTAAAAGATACTTTTTCTGAAAAATTTATAGAAAATAATAAACAAATTGCGGGAATTCAGAAAAAAGGGCAGGAAGATTCATTATGATTTATACCTAGCGCAAGATCTACACAATTATTAACAATTAATAAACCGGTTTTAGCATATATTGTTAAAATGGCGACAGCTGATTCTTTAGAATCTTCTAAAAAAGCTACAATTAAAGAATCCAGTAAAGCTTGATTTGATGAATTAGCAAAAGTTCTAGAAACAAAAGATTCACAAAAAAGCGATGAAGAAGTAGTTAAAGCTATTTGAAAAGATTATGTAGCTTTAACAAAAGAAGAAGGTGGATTTGGTGGTTATGAATTTTCAGTTGAGACTTTCCAAACATATAATGGATTATTTGATTTAACTTCTAGAATCAAAAAATCATTCCCTAAATCAGAAGAAGGGGATTACAACAATAGAGCAGAAAATGTTTTTGGTGTAGACTCAATTTCAAGTTTATTATATTTAATGGCATTTTCAGAAGTAGAAGGTGACTATACTAAGTTTTTATTTGGTCTAAATAAAGATAAAACTTCAGTTGACTATTCAGAAATAACAAAACCAAATTCTCCTAAATATGAATTATTCAAAAGTGCTTTTGAAAAACTTTCTAAATTAATTAATGAAAAATCATTATTTATTAAAAAAAATGCAGATTATTCTTCAAACCGTTTAAAAAATCATAAATTAGTTTTTGCGGTAAGTTCTACAGCGGGATATAAACATAACTTTACGAAAGATGATGTAGTTGATTATGTTTTTACGCTTCTAGGTAACGATTCTACAAAAATAGAAGGTTCTATTTCAGCAAAGTATTCAAATTATTTATACAAACCAACAGCAGATGAGATTTCTAAGGGAGCCATTGCTAAATACAAATCTACTACAGCTAAGGAAAAAGATAATTATACATACATATATGAAAATGAAGAATCTGAATATGCAAAGGATAAAAAGATAAAAAAACTTAAAGTGACACCTGAACTAAAATCTGCAATAGAAAAATTATCCAAATATTCTTCCGGACAAGCTGATGAAAAATTAGCATTACTTTCAAGTGATACCGGTTTTAGTAACCTAGATTCTAAAATATTAAAAGTTTTAGTTATACCTGCCGGACAAATTAAAGGTTACAATAATTATCTTGTGGATATTAAGTTTGAAAAACAAGATGATAAAGAGACTGGATATAGAAAATATGTAGTTCCAAAAGAATATTCACTTCAAGAAAATGAATTAGGATATGTAAATGTTCCCTTTAAAGCTAACGAAAATAAAAACAAAAAAGTCGCTATTGCGCAAGGGCCTTCATTATTAGGTATTCACGCAAGTGAAAAAGAAAATTTAGCAACATTAAACTTTGTTAAATGATTCTCTTCTCAAAAAGAAGATTGAACCATCACTTTAAAAGATGAAAACACTTCATCAAATTATAAACAAGTGAGTGCTTTAGAATTATTTGGTATTGTATCAGGATATACTATAACTTCTAAAGAATCATTAAAAGGGGACGTTCCATCAAATTATGATAATTTTAATAAGAAAGCTTTTGAACTATTTAAAGCTGCAACAGAGGGTGCTAATAAAGATGAGTATGTAATTTACGAAGACCCTACAGACTCTAGATCTTCAGAATTCAGAGATAAAATTGATGCTTCATTTTCAGCATATTCAAATAGAGTAAAACCAGGGAAAGCAGAAACATTTGAAGAATATTTAAAACAATTAGAAACAGCTCTTGGAGTTACTTTTAAAAGATAATGAAAAAATTTATAAAAACAACCGGTTTGGTTGTTTTTCCATTATTTTATTCAGCTGCTTTTGTTTCTTGTGGTGAAACATATGAACAAGAAAGTGAAAAATTACCTGCATTTGAAAATAATTTTCAACATATACCTGGAAAAATAGTCAGATGAAACGATGGAGATACTCCTATTGTAGATTTTGGAGATAATGAATTATTAAAAGGACAATTTTCAATTAGAATTAGCGGAATTGATACACCAGAAAAAAAATTAAAAGATACAGAAATTACTCCTTTAGAATACGAATATGCACAAAAAGCTACTGAGTTTGCAGAAAATTTATTACCCAAAGGTAGTGAAGTAATGTTGGTTTTTGAAGGTAGCGAACCTAAAACTTCTTACAATAGAAAAGTTGGTTGAATCTTTTATAAAGATAAAAATAAAGAGAATTCTTGATTAAACTATTCAGCAGAAATAGTTAGACAAGGACTTTCATTCCCCAATTTAGATAATGCTTCTGAAGTTAGTTTTAAAGAAAATATTTGATACACTGAAGGAATTAAATTATGAAATGCCTTTCATCAAGCATGAAATAAACATTTAAATATTTTTGAAGGTGTTAATAATGAGGGTGAATTATTAGAGAGATCATCACAAATTTACAAATCTAGAGGAGTTCCAAAACATTCACCATTTTTAAAAAGTGAAGAAGATAATATTTTAGTTAGACATTTAGAAAATAAAAGAAAGGAAAAGGAGGAAAAATAAAATGCAAAGTCAAAAAGAATATAATGATATGAATGTAAAAACATTAATAGAAAATATAAAGAAAACTTCTGATATAAGACATCAAGAAAAGAAAAAAATAAATGCTATAGAAATAAAAGATTTAGTTATTGATTATGGTGAAACATTAGCTGTTGATAATGCTAATATTCAAATCAAAAAAGGTGAATTAGTTACTCTATTAGGTCCTTCTGGTTGTGGTAAAACCACAACTCTTAATGCTATTGCGGGTCTTTTAACACCAACAAGTGGACAAATTTTATTTGAAGGAATTGATGTAACAAAATATACACCACAAGAAAGAAAAATTGGATTAGTATTTCAAAATTATGCTCTTTATCCTCATTTAAATGTTTATGACAACATAGCATTTCCTTTAACTAATGATAAAAATTGAAAAATAAAAGTTGTAGAAAAATCAACCAAAGCTCAACATGATGCTAATTTAATTGTATTTACAAAAAATGGAGCTACTAAAGAAGAAATAGAGAACTTTAATCATTTATTATTTAACTTTTTCGATGTTTATAAAGAAATTAATTTAGAAATTAACTCTTTAGAATCAAATATTTATAAAAAAATAAGTGAATTAAAAACTGAATTAGAACTAGTTACTATTAAAAAACAAACAGAAATCAAAAAAGTTACAGAAAAAGTCTTAAATTATTTTAAAAATGAAAAAAACAAAGAAAAAATAAAAGAAATTAAACTAGAATACAAACAAAATATTAAAGAAATTAAAGAGAAGTTTAACAAACAAAAAATAGAACTAAAAGAAGCTATTAAATTAGAAAAAAATAATATAAAAAATAGTAATGAACTAAAAGAAATAAAAAAATTAAAGAAAAATAAGAACTTAGTTTTCAAAACAACAAAAAAAGAATACTACGATTTTCAAAATGATTTAATCAAAAAATATACTTTAAATCAAGATAAACTTTCTGAAGAAGAATTATTAAAATATAAAGAATTAAGTTCACAAAACATTTCAGTTAAACAAGCAATAGAAAAAAGTGTTTTAGAAGTTGCTAATAAAGTAGAGATAGTTAAAAACTTACACAAAAAACCAACCAAACTTTCTGGGGGACAACAACAAAGAGTTGCTATTGCTAGAGGTATAGTTAGAGAGCCAAAAATTATTTTAATGGATGAACCATTATCTAACTTAGATGCAAAATTAAGAGTTCAAACAAGACAATGAATTAAAAAAATTCAATCAGAATTAGGTTTAACAACAATTTTTGTTACACACGACCAAGAAGAGGCGATGTCTATTTCTGATAAAATAGTTTGCATGTCTTTTGGAAAAATTCAACAAATAGGTTCTCCTATTGAGTTATATAATAAACCAAACAATGAATTTGTTGCGAAGTTTTTAGGAATTCCAGAAATGACTATTTTTGATGGCTTTATAAAAGATCAACATATATTCGCTTCCAATGGCAACCCGGTGGTACATATAGGTAAAAATGTTAATTTAAATAAAGTAAGAGTTGGGATAAGAGCAGAACATTTACACGAAAATGCTAATGGTGCTCTAAAAGGGAAAATAATTGCTTTAGAATATTTAGGAAAAGAAATATTTGCTAAAGTTAAAGTTGAAAATTTAGCTACATTTAATATCTTTTTAAAACACAAAATTAAATACGAAATTAATGAAGAAATTAAATTTAATATTCCTGCATCTAAAATTCATTTATTTGATCCAGAAACTAAAGAAAGAATAGAACTTAGTGATGTTCAATAAAATAAACACTTATTTTTTAAGTAAAAAAATTAAAGTAAAAAAACATGAATTAGGAATTTTAGAAAAAAAAGTTAGTTTTTGAAAACCATTTTTATTACTTTTTCCTTCTTTAATTATTATTATTTTATTTACAATAATACCTTTTATTTATGCATCTATTCAATCAGTAACTTATTTACCAGATCCTAATGATGCAACTACAGTAGAATACGGTATTGGATCATTTAAAGATGTTTTATCAGAAACAGCATTTCAAATTGGAATTAGAAATTCGTTAATTTATGCAATCGCTTCGCTTCCAATAACATTGATAATAGCTATTTTAATTTCTAGCGCAATTGCTTCATTATATAGAAAATGAGCTAAAGGATTTTGACAAACTGTTTTCTTTTTACCTTATGTAACAAGCGCAATCGCTATTTCTATCGCTTTTGCTTATATATTTGATACAGAGTTTGGTATCATAAATAAAATATTTAATATTAATACAAAATGATTAGATTCAGGTCAAAGTGACAGTTATTTAGCAATATTTGTTATGTTAATTTATGGTGTATGAAAGAATTTAGCATTTCAAATTCTTATTATTACAACAGCGATGTTAGCTGTAGATAAAACGTTATATAAAGCAGCTTCTATTGATGGAGCTTCAAAAGTAAAACAATTTTTTAGAATTACATTACCTTCAATTACAAAAACATTAAATTTTTTAATAACTATAGGGATAATTGGAGGTATTAAAGTATTTCCGATCGCAATCTTTAACAATGATTTAAATGCAGCAAATACTAATGGTGGATCAACAATTATTCTTTATATTTACGGAGCTGTTAAACAAGGAAATTATTCTTTAGCAGGGGCAGCTACAATTATATTATTTATTTTAGGAATTGCCTTATCAACATTTTTAAAACAAACTATAAAAATTAGTTTAATGATAATGAATAAGTTAGGAGAAAAACATGTTTTGAATACAATTAAAGCTACAAAACTTCCTATCAAATAAATATGCTAAGTCAAGAATCGAAAAGATTTCTACAGAAGTAAGAGATATTTCCTTTTTAAAATCTTTTCTATCAATATTTTGAAAAATGTTGGTGTTACTAGTATTTGGTGTAATAATAATTTTTCCTTTTTATTTTATGGTGGTAATTGCGTTTGCGCCAAACGACCAAGCTAATGGTAGGGTTAATGAAGTTCTTTTATGGCCCGAAAGTTGAGAATGAAATAACTTTTTATTAGCTTTAAATGATGGATATTGATCTGCTTTATGGTGAACAACTTTAACAACATTTGTTTCTGTTATAGTAAAACTCTTCTTTTCAACAACTTTCGGATATGCTTTTTCTATAAAAAAATGAAAATATAAAAAAGCTTCTTGATTATTTTTCCTTTCAATTTTAATTCTTCCTGAAATCGCATTATTTATAGGACAATATAGGGCAATTATTTTATTAGAATGAGAAAGAAATACATTGCTTTTAGCAGTTTCTTTAATAATGCCATTTGCAGCTTCTGTATTTTCTGGTTTTATGTTTAGAAATGCTTTTGAAGCAATTCCTGATAGAATTAAAGAAGCATCAATGATTGATGGATGTACTGGAATAAATTTCTTTTTTAAAGTAGCGTTACCGATGGTAACGCCTACTATTTGAACTGTTGGTATATTAACTGCTTTTGCAGCCTGAAATTCTTTATTATGACCACTTCTATTATTAGGAAAAGACTCGCCAGTTACCTTAATAAATATTTATTTATTAGACGTAGGGCACAATCCAGATATAGAATCACCTATTAAAGTATTAAAAAATGTAAAATTAGCAGGTTCTATATTAGCAATAATTCCTATGTTTATTGCCTACTTTTCATTTAGAAAAAGAATTTTAAATGCTATTTCTAGACAAGGTTCTACAATTAAAGGGTAAAAATGAAAACAATTAAGAAAAATAAAATTAAAAAGAATTTAGAATCTATTATTAAATGATCTTTAATAGGTTTTACTATATTATTAGGATTAATTTTTACTGCATTATCCTTTTGAGGACTAACTAAATTATTAATCGAAATAGCAAGCGGAAATTTAAATTAAAATTGAGAAATTAAAAGATATCTCTTTACTAAGAGGTATCTTTTTTTAAAAGTTAATCTTATGAATTAAACAATAAATAGAAGTAAAAATAAAATTTAAAGAGTTTAATATATATAAAAAAATATCATTGTATATAACAAAAGATATATTTTATTTTATAATAATATTATGAAAGAAAAATTTAATCAACAAAATGAGCAAACTAAAAAGGCTAAAATAATTCATTTTCTAATAGATTTGATTGAAAAAAAACATTTAGAACCAAATGAATTAATGCCTTCTGAACATTTTTTAATGGACAAATTTAATGTATCTAGAATTACAGCAATTAATGCTTATCAACAATTAGAGGGTATAGGGGCCATTTATACAAGAAATAAACTAGGGAGATATGTAGCGGAAAACTTTAGTGGTTTGGCTAAGGCATATTCTTCATTAATAAAATATGAATATTCTGAAACTAATAAAATAGAAAGATATGAAGGTGATGAACCACAATGATTTTATCGTTTAAATATTATTTTTCTATTAGGTCATAAATCTTTTAAAAAAATATATTTTAATGACAAAAAAGAAGAAATAATGTTCGCAGATCATTATGTGTCTAGAAAATATGAACTACCAGAAGAAATGGATGGTAGATTTTCTATATTAGAGCATTTAACTAAGAAAACAAATGCAATTAGAAAAATGGCTTATAAATTGAAATATGAAAAAGTAGATAAATGGGGATTTGAATATTTGGTTGTAATATATGCTTGGGGTTATGATGATACAGGTATTTCTGTTGCATCAAGATATATAGTTCATCCAGATTATTTTGTATTTTTCCATACAGAAAAAAACTTATAAAATTTTTAATAACTTAGAGAAACCAAAGACAATTTGGTTTTTTATACTTTAATTTTTGAATTTAAATACTTCATCACTATCTTTACCCTTGTAATTTGTTTTATTCATTAATAGTGCTTTTTGTCCGTCTATATTTTTAATCGTTTCAATATTTATATTTGGTTGATTCGTAGCAACGCTAGGGAATTTAATGTAGCAATTGTTATTTAGCGCTCCAATTCCACCTAACGCAATCGCAATACCTATAAATATACCAATTATTGATAAAATTTCACCAATAAGTATGGGTGCGACAGATCTATTTTTTCTTAAATTTTCAATTATTTCATTAATATTTAACCTTTTTATTTTACCATTTTTTAAAATTAAATCTAGTTTCTTTAATTAAATTACCAATTAAAATTGGCAATAATTTAAAAATGGATTTTAGGTAATTTAATTTATTTTGTTCGTTTGTATTTTCTCTAAAATTTATTTCACTGTTAATAATTTTTTTGTTGCTTTTTGAAAATCAGTGTCAAATGTTAATATCTTATATGTTAGGGAAGCTTTGTTTTTGTTTATTTCGTTAAAAATTTTAAATATAGGAACCTAAATAATCACTTTCATAGTGTTTATGCTCATTAAAAGTTAATTTTATTCAGTTATTCTTTTTGAAGCTGGCTATATTTTAAAGTTCCTATAGATCTTTTTGTTATTTCATCTTGATTTTTGTAAGAATTTTTGTGTAAGTATAGTTTGAATGCGGCAATGTTGCTAATTGTAAAAAATAGATGTAATCCATATCAACAATATACTTTTTAGTAGTGGTTTTTTAATAATTAGTCCTTATTATTTTTTTGTTATCTATCTAAATTATATAAACATTTTATAGGCGGAAATTCCTATTTCAGTTTTTATATTTATTTTTGCAAAATTAAAAGCATGGCCACCATATAGGTTAGCAACATGCTTTTAAATTGGTTGTTAATTTACGTTGTTTTTTTCAATTGCATTATAAAATTTAGGTTTTTTAGTGAAGTTTTTGCCGTCATATCTTTCAGGATATAGATAAGATAATAATCTAGCTCTTTCGTAAAATGACGCGGGGTTTTGTGGAGTTGTTCCATCACCAAAGAATTTGTATTTTTGTCCATCAATTGCAAATATACCAGCCACTCCTTCTTCGTCTTTTTTAGCACCACGAGTTGATTCAACAATAAATCCTGCTATTTTTCCATTAGAATCATATACAGTTGTTCCTGATGATCCACCAGCTGAGTCAATTAGTTTTGTATCTCATTTTACTAATAAATTTCTAGATGTTGCGCCTAAATAATTAACACTATCAAATATAAAATCTGTATTACCTAATAAATATTCACGATAACGTTTTCCTTTAAGCGAATCTTTGTTATTTGATGCTAGACCAGGGTATGTTGCTGTAAATCAGTTAAGGTTATAGTATTCACTTAAATGTAAATTATAAGGGCTAATTTCTTCCATTGGTAATGTTTTTCAATTTAAGAAAAATTTAACTATTTCTTTTTGTCTATCATTTAATGGACGTCCATTATAATAAGCACTGTCAAGTGTTTCCAAGTTAAAGTTTTTGAAAAAGAAACTCATATCTACTTTGGCAACAATTAAATCGGCACGTCCAAGTAATCAAGGATCATGACCGTTACTTATTTTTATTGAGTCACCATAAGTATCTTTGAATATATTGGCATTAGGATAAAAATTATCATTATCAAAATCAACAACTGATTCAAGTTTAAAATCTACACCATCTAAGTTTAACGTATCAATTGAGTTGAAATGAGGCTGAATATGTGGCAAACTCCTGTCAGCAGGTTCTTCAAGTACAACTGGTATTTTAAAACGAGTATTACTTAATATTTTATATTCATTACCATCTGCGGTAATTCCTGATGCTGGCGGAAAAACTTTTCAAACGTGAGAGTTACTTATTACATAATAGTTATAATCAGTATCGTCATCTGGTTTAACTTTACCCAAAACACTTCATGTTCCATTAGAACCATTATGAAAACTAAATGAACGTTTGCGCATATTATCTATAGGATCGGCAACGTCTTTTTTATATAATCTTTTTACACTTTGTTCTTTATGTTTTAATTTTATTTCTTTTTGGAATAACTTATCGTTTTCCTTGTTAGTGTTGTCAATAAATGTTTCTTCTAAATCAAGTGAAATATTATTATCTAATGGTGTAGCTCTGAATGTTATTTCATTATTATGGTCTTGTGATTTTATTCAGTGCAATGTCGTTGAAATGTTACCAATGAATGTTGAATTTGCCAATGAGAAATAATGATCATATAGAGTATCAAATATTAAAACATTGTTATATTTAGGAATTATTTCCAGTTTAATTTTATTATCTTCTAAACGAACAGTAAATTTAAATCTGTCATTTAGTTGTTTGTATATAGTTTCATGAATTCTGATATCGCCACGAGTTTGTAAAAATGAAAAAGGAGCTTCTTCAATAACGCGTTTTTCCTTTAAATCTTTATAGCTAATAGCAACATTGACAAATGATTTTGCAGATGTTGAGGCTGGATCTAGTGGAGTTGTTTCTGTCAATTTTCTCTTTTGATTATCTAGTTCCATTCTAAATATAAATATAGCACTATCTTTTATATTTTCTAAACCGGTATATTGACCAAGGTCTTCAGTTATTGTTACTTTTTTATGGTCTTCACTAATCACCGGAATTGCATTATTTAAAATTTTACGCCCGGCAATTAAACGTAGATGAACTTCATTGCCGTTATAATCAACTAGTATAAAGTTCTTTCTTCTTTTTATATCTCCGGCAGCACTTTTATAGAAGTGATAACGTTCATATTCAATTAGTGCTCAATGATTTTGAGGCGAATAAGGTATTTTAGATTTTGTTTCGTTAGATAGTCAAAAATTAATTAAATCCTGTCTAGTTAAATTTTTATTGCGAGTTATTAAATCAGAATCACTTAAAGTGGAATCTGAAAAATTATTATTTTTAATAAGTTTATTGTTAGTAATATTTTGATAATCAAATTTATAAATGAAACTATTGTCGCTATTTGAAATAGAAAAATTATCATAATAATCATTTTGAGTAAATGGCTCAATAGCTTTGATTGATTTTAAAATATATTTAGTGTTTTCATAGAAACCATTTAACCCAAATTTTCATAAGTTTTCAAATGGTACATTTATTTTATAATCTTTAACAAAGTTTAGCCCATAATATTCCTCTTGACCTGCATTAACTTCTGGTTCAAATACAAATTGAATTCATTTGCCTTTTAAAAATTCCATATCATTATTGTTTAAATCAAATTTAGCGGAGGCAAATAGTTGTTTATTTTGTTGATCTTTGATTATTTTAAGATCTAATAAATTAATTGATTTGTCATTTGAAACAAATTTAAATTTGTATTTTGGATTTAATCCATAGTCTATTACTTCATTTTTCAATTGAGTTGAAACAATAATATACTCTGAAATATTTTTTGCTATTTCATTATTAGAAAATGTTGCAGTTTTGTTGCCGTGATCAATGTTCGCAGTAATAATTTTTGATCAAGGTTGAAAAGGATTTAAACTCTTTATTAGAAATTTAACTGAATTTATTGATGTGTCAATACTATTTAGATAATTAATTTTTATTGTGCTGCCTTCTAGATTAATTGAATTGATATTGAAATTTGAGACTGCTTCACTTTGTCCTACATCAGGTTTTTCTATTTTGTTATTTAAGTTTGTTATATCATAATATTGACTGCCTTTTTTTAGCGTTAGACCTAATATTTTATTAACTCTACTTTTCTCAAAATATTCTTCTGCAGTTCTTGGACTGTTTTCAGATCTATTTTTGAATCTTAAATCAATATATTCGATTTGATTGTCATAATTAACTATTTTTAAAGCAAAAGCATTCGGTCATTCTATATTCGAAGCTGTTTTGTATGCATTTATAGAAAATGAATATAACTGAGTATTCGCTACTCAAAGTTTTCAATCAGTGAAGTTCGTAAAATTGAATTTGTCAGATTCTTCGGTTGTCTTTTTGGTTTCTATATTGTAATTTTTATTTTTGAACTTAGGAATTTCGTCATCACCATTAAACAATCCAATAATTTTAATACTTTCTCCATTGGCGATGTTTGAAACTAAAAATTCTGCAATATTATTTTCTTTTTTGGTTGGACTTATTTTTTGAGTTGATTCACTCTTTTGAATTTTTAAGGCAAAATTATCACCATAATCTTCAATAAGTTTCACCTTAATTGTTAAATTATTATTTTTTATTTCGTGGCTAATAATTTCATTCTGTGAATATTTTGGAAAATTATCATTTGGTTCTGTTGTTTTAGATCTTTCAATAAAAGTGAAGTAATTAGAAAGATCACTATCGTTTTTTATATCGCTGAATGTGCTATCATTTTTTTCTATTATATTTGCTTCGTTTTCATAAAACGGAGATCTTGAAACGATTGAAGGTTCTTCGAATGAAGTAGAATTATCTTCATCGTTATTATTATCATTGTGTTCTTTATCGGCTGTATTATCTGTTATATCGGTAGTGTTTTCTTCTGTATTGAAAGAGAACGAAAAGTTATTTAGAATTGGTTTGCCACTTGCTTTTAAATTAACAATATTGTAGCTTGTGTTAGGTGTTAAGTTTTCAAAGACAAAGTCGACATATTGTTCAGCGTAATTAAAGTTAAATCCGTCTTTTTTATAATTATTTGACAATGTCATCGAAAATATGGTGTTTTGACTTTGATGTTCTAGTTCTGAAAAATTAACTCTTATTTTCGCTTTATTTGTTTTTATTTCAAGTAGTTTAATATTTTTAATTGCAAACTGCTTTTTAGGTGTTTCATCGGGTTGTGGATTTGGATGCGTTTCGGGATTTGGGTTAGGTTTATCTTTATCATTTACACCAGTGTTATGATTATTATTTGGATTTGGTGTTGGTTTTGTATCTGGTTTTGGAGAATCGGGAGTAGGATTTTTAAGTGTAATGAAACTGCTGTTATTACTATTGAAATTTACTTTGTAATTTTCTAATGTTATATTCTTTAATTTATAAGTTGTATTTGAAGTTAACCCGTTTAATTTAAATGTTACTAAATTATTTTCGTTAGATATAAATGAAATATTTACTGGATTATCAAAAATTATATTCATTTTATTAAATTCAATTGCACTATCGCTTTCATAATTTATTCTTAAATTTGCTTCATTTTGTTTAATATCAAAAAAGCCAATTGATTTTATTGACAAAACTTTCTGTTTTGGTAATGTTTGAAAATCAATTTTTAATTTATGAGGAATAATAATTTTTTGATTATTGATATTTATTGAAGTTATAAAATATCTTGAATCTGGGTGTAAGTTTTTAAAGTTAAAAACAACTTGTTTGCCCCTCGCATCTACTTTTATTGAATGATGAACTGAATTTATAATACTTGTTAATTCAATATTTGATTCAGTTTTTTCAATTAATGTTGGTTCATTTAATTGAATAACAACTGATGCAGATGTTGCGGTGATTGAGTTAAAAGAAATATCTTCAACGGCTGGTATTTTGCTTTCATTTTTATTTCTTCCAATGCAAGAATTAAAGATAGGAGGACTAAGTGCGAGAAGTGAAACTAATGCTGTTGATTTTAAAAAGTTTTTTAATATTGATTTTTTCATATTGCCTCCAATATTAAATATTTATAAATATATTATAGTTCAAAAATTTATTTAATGAATATATAAGGAAAATTTAGCGAAAAATTGGCGAAAATAATTTATTTAAATGTGCTAGTCTATTTTTTTTATTAGATACTTTTTTGCTGAATTTATATTCGATCAAGTCAAAAGAAAAAACCGCAGAGTGAGCGGTTTGAATCTATATTTTTAAAAGGTAAAGGAGTAGAAATAGGCGGCATTATAAAAACGTTGTCGTAAGGCAGCGTTTCCCTGAATGCAAAATCAAGTGCGCCACTATAATGTAAAATTAAAAAGTGTTTGCACTTGATTTTGCATTCAGGGATGGATTTTATTTTTTATTAATAATTAAAATAAAATCCATTAGATAAGACTAATGGATTAAATTTATTTAATTAAATAATATGTTTAGTAATTAAATTATTTTTCATTTAAAGCAAGTTGAACTAGAGTTTTTACCATTACTCCCATTGGTTTTTCACCTGTTTCAGCTGTACCTGCGATATCTAAGTGAGCAAAATTTTTATCTTCAGCAAATTCTTTTAAAAACATAGCGGCTGAAATTGAACCACCATTACCGGTTAAATCTGTATTTTTTAAATCAGCAACAGTTGATTTTTTAATAAATTTACTAAAATCATCATGTAGAGGTAATCTTCATACTAATTCATTTTGACTTTTAGCAGCTTGTTCTATGTTTGATCAAAGTTTATCTGATGTAGAAAATGCTCCTGTATAAGTTGTTCCTAAAGCAACTAAAATAGCACCAGTTAAAGTTGCAACAGTTATAACGTTTGTAGCGTTTAGTTTTCTAATTGCATATGTCATTCCGTCAGCTAGTACCAATCTACCTTCTGCGTCTGTATTGTTGATTTCAACTGTTTTTCCGTTCATTGATGTTCAAACAGCGTCTGGTAAGTTTGCATCCCCATTAACTCTATTATCTGTTATAGAAAGAACAGCGGCAACATTTGCTTTTGGATTTAATTGTCCGATTGCGTTAAGAGCAGATGCTACAATTGCAGCTCCAGACATATCGTATTTCATCCCTAGCATACTTCTACCAGTTTTAATGTTATATCCACCAGAGTCGAATGTAATACCTTTTCCAACAAAAACAGTTTTTTCTTTTGAATCAGGATTACCGTTGTATTCTATAACAACCAATCTTGGCTCGTACATTGAACCTTTATTTACAGATAATAATAATCCCATGTTTAGTTTTTCAATTTCTTTCTTATCTAAAACAGTTACTTTTAAATTACTAAATTGAGAAACTTGTTTTTTAACTTCTTCTGCCATTCATTCTGAATTACAGATATTTGGTGGTGTTGCTTGTAAGTTTCTAGCAAAATTTACAGATTCAACAATTATTTCTGTATTTTTTAATTCTTTTTCAATTTCTTTTAAGTTTTTTGTAAAAACAAAAAGCTCTTTTTCTTCTTCTTTTTTGTTGGTTTTTACATTATAAATTTTTGCATTTAAAAATTTATTTTTTTCTAATATTCTTGAAGCAATTACTGATAATGAAACATTTTCAGTAACAAAAGAATCTAAGTTAACTTCGAAAGTTCTATTTAATGAACTTAATTGTGTGCTTAATTCATCTAAATCATTAACTGAAAATTCTGATTTATCTCCTAAAAAAATAACAGCTTTTTTATCAGAAATAAATTCTGTTATAACAAATTTTTTTGCAATAATATTTTTATCTAAATTTTCGTTTTTAAAAACAGCTTCTAATACAAAATTTGAATTAGTTGCTTTTTCAATAAATTTAATCATCTTAATCTCCTTTAATATAAATAATTTTAATATCTTTTTAAAATTTTATTTCTAAATAATTGATATTTTTACCTTTTTCAGATCATTTTTTTTCATAACCCGTCATGATGTTGTTTTTTGATAAATCACTATTATGAAAATCTCTTGTTAAATTTAATATTTTTGCTCCAAATTCTTCAATGGATTCTATGCTATATTCAAACAAGCTATCATTATCAGTTTTAAATTTTAGAATTCCATTGTCGGTTAGTAGATTTTTATAAATTAAAAGAAAATCCTTATAAGTAAGTCTCCTTTTAAAGTGTCTTTTTTTGGGTCAAGGATCAGAAAAAGTTAATCAAATTAAATCCACTTTTCCTTCTAATAATTCTGGAAGTTTAGCAATGTCTTGGTTTATTATTTTAAAATTTTTTAAATTAAGTTTTTTAGCTTTTTTCATCGATTTTAAAGCTACTGTTGGATATTTTTCAATACCAATAAAAGTTGTGTCTGGGTTTTGTTTAGCCAACTCTACAAGCATTTCCCCTTTTCCCATACCCATTTCTAAAACAGTTTTATTATTTAATTTATAAGGAAATTCTTTAATTAAATATTCGCTTTCTAAAAGAATTTCAGAAGCGTTTGGAATATTTCTTAGTCTCATATCAAAATGATACTAAATTTAGTTTTTTATTAAAGAAATATTATAATAATAAGTAAATAGGAGGTTCTTTTTATGAAAAAAAAGTATTTTTTATTGTTATTTTTGAGTTTATCAGGATTTTTTTTATCCACTTCTTGTAATATACAAAATATTAATTATAAAGTGAATGAATATATTAAGCACAAGACCGAGTTTGGATTTAATATTATTCAATATAATAAAAATAATGCTTTTTTTCTGGATAAAAATGATTTAAATTTATTAGAAAAAAGAGTGAAAGAATCATTGTTTTTTGGTTCAGAGATTCAATTTTTAAATAATATAATAATTGATAGGCAATTAAATAATTTTAATAATAAAAATTTAAGCGCTTTTTTTGTGTCTAATACAAAAGAAATTTTTATAAATTCAGATAGGTTTAAAAATTTAAAAAATAATAATGATAAAATTGAAGCAATTTTTCAACTAATTTTCCATGAATATTTTCATTTCATTGACTCTGTTTATATTTCTAATTATGATAAAGGATATAAAATTGAAAATAAAATTTATAACAAAGATTTTGTTGAAAAGTTTTTAGATAGTTTGAATTTAAAAAATAATGATTTTCAAAGTTTTGTTTTAGATTCTTCGTTTGTAGATAAAAATAATATATTTAATTTCATAAAACCAGAGTCCTTGTACATGAAAAAAATTAATAATGAAATTTTAGATGATAAAATAAATGATAAAAATTTATTAACTAAAAATAGCATAAAACACGGACTTCAAACTTTTCCGTCAGATGCCAATTATTACTTTTCATTAGAAGAAAGAATTGCGATTGATGCATTTAGGCATTTTTACATAGAAAAACCCAATAATATACCGATTATATTAAGACTATTTTTTTCAGAGTGCTCCCCTTTTGCGAATATAGAAAAAAAAGACAATATTTTAAACTTAGAAAAAGTATTTGTAAATAATACAGCTTTTGAAGTTGACATCCAAGCCAAAGATCAAAAAATCAAGACCAAAAATAAAACTCAAGATTTTTTTAATAATTATTTAAAAATAATGAATTATGGTTTAAATATTAGCTCTTTTTTTACTAAAAATAATCAAACCTTTTTAAATAATAAAATTGAAGGTCAAGAAGAAAGTGAAGAACTTTTTATTAGTGGGTATACTAAAGAAATATATAATTCATTAGTTTTCAAAAATATTTCTGGAGATTTAGAATTATTAAATCTAGAATATACTAATTTTTCTAATTTAAAATCTCATAAGAATATAAATGATCAAGAATATAATATTTTTCCAGAATTTTTTTATTCTTACAAAACAAATAAAACGTTAAATATAGACGAGATAAATTTAGATTATGAACCTAAGTTATGAAAAGATATAAATAAAAATGGTAAAATTGAAGAAGAATTAGAATTATTTAAATTAAATAATTTTGAAAGCAATTTAGGACCTTCTTCATATAGGAGTTATTTAGCTTCGATTAATAAAAAAAATTTTCTAGAAATCAGAAATAAAAAAATAACTAAGGGGAAAGATGCAATATAAAAACTTTATAAATATTCAAGCTTATAAATACAATGGTAAGTTATATAGACAATGAAGTGGATGTAAGATATTAGAAGAAAATTCAGAACATGTAATTGTTAATATGAATAAAAAAACAAAAGTTATGGAAAAAAATTATCAAAAATGAACCATTAGAGAACAAGTTTTATGATTTTTCCATAAAAAACACTTTTTTAATGCATTAATAACTATCAAAAACGATTGTTTTTATATTTATATAAATTTAGCATCCCCATATTTTTTTGAAGAAAATACAATAAAATACATTGATTTTGATTTAGATATCAAAGTTTATCCTGGTAAAGAGTGTAATATAATTGATCAAAAAGAATTTTTCCTTAATGCTAAAAAAATGAATTATCCTAATGAAACAATTGATTTAATTTTAGATGAATTGAAGTACGTTGTAGGACTGTATGCTAACGGAAAATATATTTTTAATAAAAAATATTTAAGAGAAGTTAAAACTAAAATCGAAAAATAAAAAGTTCCTAAAAAAAGGAACTTTTTTATTATTTTAATTAAGCAACATTTGCATTTAAATGTTTATTAACAAAAGCATCAAGTCTTGAATTTTTTCTAGAACCATTATTTTTGTGTAGAACACCTTTGGAAACAGCAGTATTAATTTCTTTGTGAGCTTTAGCGATTAATTCATTAACATTTGCAGAATTTTCCATTACAGCAAGTTTAGCTTTTTTAATAGCTCCACGAACTCTTGATTTAATAGCATTGTTTCTGATTCTTGATTTTTCATTAGTTTTGATTCTTGTTATTTTTGATTTAATATTTGCCATTATTCTCCTTAATGTTTTGTTTTTAAATTATACAATATTTTTTATTTAATTTAGTAAACTTTTTAATGATTATTTTTTGTTTTCTAATTGATAGTTAAAATATAAAATTTCATTTCAATGTTGTTTTAGTCAAGATTTTTCTGTCGCAACATTGTTTAGATAAAAAATAAGTGGTGATTGACTTTCGTTTTTTTCTAATAATCTATGCATATTTAGTAATCTTTTATTGTTGCTGTTTTTATCTGTTTCTATTGGAATTGAATTAGATGAATAAAAAATTCCAACAGCTTGTTTATTTTTATTAAAGACTCCAGATCCTGAAGCACCTTTATAAAATTTATGATCATTTTCTACTTCGAAAAAGTAATCATTATCTTGATTAGCTATGAAAATATTTTCAACTTTATCTTGCTTTTTATCAATAGCATATTCTATTTTGAGAGGAGATTTTGAAAACTTAATATTTTTAGAATATATTGGATCAATCAATAATTGATCATTTTCTATTTTTATAGCTGGTTTATAAAAACCTTTAAATAATTCGCTTTCTTCGAGCGTAACACCCAATCTTTTAGTTGTTGCATTATCACTTGTAGATTCTTTTAAAATTGGAAAACCAAATGAAAAAAGTTTTTCTCCCTTTTCTTCTCCTAAAGAAGCTTTAGCAACGTTTACTAAGGTTGGACTATTATCATAAACTTCAAAAGCTTTAGGTTTTACAATATTATCTTTAAATTTAACTTTTATAACTGCAAAGTCTGAACCCGAAGGATATGCACTACTTTTAGGATAACCATTTTCAATTTCCGAGTAATTTAAAAATGTATTTTGATATTTTAAAGGTGTTAAAACTTCAATAGATTCAAAAATATTATTTTTTTCATTACTGTTATCATAAACTTCTTTAAATTCTGCTGTACCAATGTTGTAAAAATTATCAGACCTTTCGTTAGTGATCTTTTCTAATGAAGTTCCAACATCATTTATTAAGTAAGAATTATCTTTATAATTTTCGTAATTTTCAGTTCCTTTAAAAGAAATTGCCCTAATATCTTTCGAACTAAAATAATTTTCGGGAATTTCTTTTTCAAAGGAACTAGAAAAAATATCTAAAGAATTAATGCTATCTAATTCTTCCTTTGTAATTTGCTTATAAAAGTAATTTTTATTGTTTTTAGCAAGTAATTTTAGAGAGTTAGTTTTTATTTCTGGCTTATTTATAAAATTAGCAACATGAATATTCGTTGCAACATAATAGCTATTACTTTCACTAGGATCTTTATCTAAAACTCACCCTGTACCTAATTCTGTTTCGAGTTTAGAAACAAGAAATTTTCTTCTTGGATTATCAGAATATAGTTCTAAAAAAGTTTTTACATATTCTATTTGAAAAGTTCTATTTTTAATAAATTCTGTTACGCTTTCTTTATTTTCAAGATTTTTATTAAAAATATTTTTTACAACTTCTAATTTTTTATTATCAATATTAGAAAAATCTGGAGAAAGTACAAAATTAGGGCTAATAAAAGTAGTTGACTGAGAATTTTCTTTAACTTCTTCCTTAAAAATAAAAGGAATATTGCAAGAAGTTAAACTAATAGGTGAAATTATTAAGCTAGAAAGTAGCAAATTTTTAAAAACATTTTTTTTCATTTTCCTCCGTATATTGGATTAATTATAAATTAAAAACTATTTTAAAATAAAAATAATTTTTGTTTTATAATTTAATAACATATGAATAAAAAGGCTAAAATTTGATTTTATTTTTTAATTAATTTAGTATATATGTTGTTATTTTTAATAACTTTTATTGTTTTATATCATTTAAAATTAATTTCTAGTTTTTTATTATTCGGTTTATTTATTTTTTTACTAATTAGTTCTTTAATAGGCCTTCTTTGAATATTATGAAAATTTTTACATAAAACTTCCAAAATTCATTCATCACTTTATAAATATATCGATGAAGTTATTGATGAAAACAACTTAGGATTAATTCTTCACGCCACTAATGGAAAAATTATTTGAATTTCTTCTTTTATTAAAAAAAGATTTCCAGAAAATTGAATAGGTAAAAATATTGATGATGTATTTAAAAAAGGAACTAAAATAAATGAAGAAAACATAACAGGAGATGGAGAAATTTATTCTGATAAGGGTTATGTTTATTCACTAAAAAGGTATAGAGATAAAAATGCTATTTCTATTAGAGACATTACTTTATATGACAATGTATTACAAAATTACAGTAAAGAAAAAATTGTAATTGGAGAAATCGAAATAGATAATTTTCAATTACTAGTTTCTACATTAGGTGAAGAAGATTTATTTAAAGTTAAAACATTTGTTATAAATTCTCTTGATGATTTAACTAAAACATACAATTTTTCTTACAGACAATATATTGAAGGAAAATTTTGGGTAGTTACCAACTATGAAACTTTTTCTAAACTAAGAAATAAGAACTTCAATATGTTTAATGAAAAAGAGATTGAATTAAATAATTTTGGTTATGAAACAAAACAAATGATTTCACTTTCTGCAGGATTTGTGTATGGTATAAACGATATTTCTAAATTAAATCAATTAGCTAAAGATGCAATAATGTACTCTAAAACTAGAGGAGGAAATCAAATAACAGTTTTTAAATACGGTGATAAACCTATGGTTTATGGATCTAATAGTGAAATAAACTCAAGTACAAGTAGAAGTGAATTGAATTATATTTCCAAAAATTTATTAGCTGTTTTATCTAACCCAGAAGTTGAAAATATTATTTTATATGGTCATAAAAACTCTGATTTAGATGCATTAGGTTCTTGTTTTGCTCTAGGACAGTTCTTAGTGAATTATGCAAAACATAAATATAATTTAACTAAAAATATGTATATTCAGAATGTTACATTTGATTCAACAGCATTTCATTTTTTAGAAACCAACTCTGATTTTTTAGATAAAAAAATGTTTATAAAGCCTTCAATGGCTAATAAATATACAAATAAGAATACTTTAATAATTGTATTAGACACAGCTGAAGAAACTAGAATAGAAAATCCCAATGCTTTTATAAATGCTGATCCTAAAAAAATATTTATTTTTGACCATCATAGAGTTGTTTCAGGTCGTCCGGAATTTCTTTCTAAAGGAAATGATTATATAGATACAATGGCTTCATCAGCTTCCGAAATAGTTACAGAAATAATTGCATTAAATTCAAATAGAGAATATAAGTTTCTATCCCCTTTTGCTGCTCAAATGCTTTTAAATGGTATTTATTTAGATACAAATCAATTTAAAAAGTCTACAAGTATGAAAACATTTAATGCAGCTTCCATATTGAGTTTATGAGGTGCAGAAAGTACAAAATCTATTGAAACGTTAAAAATAAGTGAAAAGATTTTTAATATAATTAATAAAATTTCCCAAAAAAGCGAAGAAGTAAAGCCAGGATTCTTTTTATCTTATACAAATGAAGAAATTGATTTAGACGTGGTTTCAATGGCGGCTGATTTTATGTTAAATATACAAGGTAGAAAAGCTACATTTGTAATAGCGAAAGTGGTTGGAAAAGAAAAATATAAAATGTCAGCAAGAGGTATAAATAATACAAATGTGCAAATAATTGCAGAAGCGGTAGGTGGTGGAGGACATTTCTCTGCTGCTGCAGCAGAAAGTACAACAGAGTCTTTAGAAGAATTTGTTGATAATATAAGACAAGCGATAGTGAGTGTGAGAAATGAAAGTAATAATAATTAAAGATTGTAAAGATGGAAAAGTAAACGATGTAATTGAAGTTTCAGATGGATATGCCAAAAACTATTTAATAAGAAATGGTTTTGCTATTCCTGTAAATAAAAAAACAACTTTATTTTTAAATAAAAAATTAGAAAATATAGAAAAAGAAGAACAAGCAAAAAAAGCGGTTGCAGAAAAATTAATGGAAGAAATACATAAAGTTATGTTAACTTTCAAATTGAAAGAAACAAATAATGTTATTCATGGTTCTATAACTGCAAAAAAAGTTTTAAAAGCTTTAGAAGAAAAAGGTATTAAACTACCAAAGCATAGTTTAGAAGAACATGTTCATATAGCATCTATGGGACTTACTGTTTTAAATGTAAAATTACATAAAGAAGTAATTGCGCATTTAAGGGTTAAGGTTGAAAAAGATGAGTAGAAATTTATTTTTAGAACAAGAAATAGAAAAGTCGGTTCTTTCATATATATTAACAATCGAAGAAGATCAAGATAAAATGATTCCTTTTTTAGAAAAAGGAGATTTTTATCATAAACAAAATCAAATTCTTTTTGAAGTAATTAATAATCTTTTTGAAAACTCAAAAAAAATAAATCCTGTTAGTATTTTAAAAGAATTAAGTGATAATGATATGTTAGAGGAATTCGGTGGACCTGAAGCAATCTACTCTTTTACTTTAAATGTTCCTGCCTATTCTACTGTTAGAGAAATAATGGAAGATTTAATTTCTAAGTCAAATTTAAGAAAAGCTTCTTTTGCTCTTAAACACAGTTTTGAACAACTACAAAATATAAACAAAACTGCGGATGATGTATTAAATGAATTTGAAGCTAAATTAGTAGAAATAAGTAGAAATACTGTTAATAATAGTTTTAAAGAAATAAGAGAACTATCACAAGAAATATTAAGAGATCTTTTAAGTAGAAAAGGCTCAAGCAACTTAAAAGGTATAAGTACTGGCTTTAAAAATCTAGATTCAATAACTTCAGGATTGCAAAAAGGTGAATTAATGATATTAGCCGCAAGACCCGCTATGGGTAAAACTGCTTTTGCTTTAAATTTAACTAAAAATGTAGTCGAAAAAGATAATAATGTTGTTGTTTTTTTCTCTTTAGAAATGCCGAGTTCACAATTAGTAACTAGAATTTTAGCAGCAGAATCCGGAATACATGGAGAATATTTAAAAAATCCTAATTTATTAGTTGACAGAGATTGAGTAAAGATTTCTACAGTTTTAAATGAAAAAATAAGTAATTATAATCTTTTTATTGATGATTCAGCAGGCTTAAAATTATCAGAAATGATTTGAAAAACAAAAAAATTACTTTCTAAAATGAAAAGAATAGATTTAATAGTTGTAGATTATTTACAATTAATTGATTTAGGCGGGCATGGCAATAATAGACAAAATGAAGTTGCTAAAATTTCTAGAACTTTAAAACAATTAGCAAGAGAAATAAATTGTCCAGTAATTGCTTTATCTCAATTATCTAGAGAAGTGGAAAAAAGAGAAGATAAAAGACCTATGATTTCTGATTTAAGAGAATCTGGGGCAATAGAGCAAGATGCAGATATTATTACATTTTTATATAGACC
The DNA here is from genome assembly GCF_024918955.1 of Mesomycoplasma molare. Taxonomy (NCBI): domain Bacteria; kingdom Bacillati; phylum Mycoplasmatota; order Mycoplasmoidales; family Metamycoplasmataceae; genus Mesomycoplasma; species Mesomycoplasma molare. The sequence goes on along the minus strand of NZ_CP103423.1, from coordinate 814,507 downwards.
TAATTACTATAATAAGGAAGTATCTCCGCAAGAAATACAAGAAACACAACTGATTATTGCTAAACATAGAAATGGTTCTTTAGGAACTCTTAAATTGCAATTTAATCCTAAAATAGGACTATTTTTTGAGGAAGAAAAGGGAGATTATTATTAATATATGGATAAAAAAATCATTTATATTTTTATTCTCATTTTCTTATTGATATTATCAGCCTTTTTTTCAGCATCTGAAACTGCTTACTCTTCAGTATCAAGAGCTAAACTAGAAGAAAACTTAGAAGATAATAAACCGTTTCGAAAAAAAATAATTATTAAAAGATATGAATTCTTCCCTTCAACATTATCAACGATTTTAATTGGAAATAATATTGTTAACATAGCTGCATCTATTTTATTATCATCATTGCTTACAGAATTTATTACTGATGATAATTTAGAAATTGTAATTTCTACGTTAATTATGACACCTTTAATAGTTATATTCGGTGAAATAATTCCCAAAATCTTTGCTCAAAAGTATCCAGTCCACTTTTTGAAAAAAAATTATTTAATTTTATCGTTTTTTTATTATTTGTTTTGACCAGTAACTATATTGATTTCTAAAATAGTAAAACCAAATCAAATTACTAATACAGAAAACGAACTAAAACAAATATTAAATATTGGATATAAAGAGGGTGTGCTAGAAAAAGAAGAATCTATATTAGCAAAAAATGCTTTAGATTTTGACTCTATAAAGGTATATAAGCATTTTATAAGAATTAAAAATACTACTTTCGTTTCATATGATGAATCTTTAGAAAACATTAAAAAAACCTTTAAAAATACAGGTTTTTCACGAATTCCGGTATCTAAAAATAATAAGTTTATAGGAATTATTTTATTGAAAGATATATTCTATTTAGAAGAAAATAAAGAGTTTAAAATTGATGATTTCATTGTTGAAGTTCCTTATATATCTTCAAATTCCCTTTTAAAAATCGCATTAAAAAAATTAAAAGAAAATAAAAGTCAATTCGCTTTTATTACAAAAAATAATGATGATAAAAAAGTTATTGGAATTTTAACTTTTGAAGATATTTTAGAAGAATTGGTTGGAGAAATATATGATGAACATGATTTTAGAGATAAATTAGATATTTATGAAATAGAAGATTCCTCTAAAATTATTGTAAATTATTCTACTGAAATTGAAAAAATAAATGACATTTTAGATATAGAATTGGATGAAAATTTCAAAACCATAGGTGATTTTTTGGTAAAAATTTCAAATAAAAAATTAACATTAAAATTTAAATATTCATTAAATAATATTTATTTTAAAGTTGTCGAAAATAAGAGAAATGAAGAACCAAAAATTGAAATTTGAAAAGAGGATTAAAAAACAAAAGCAAATACACAAAAAATAATAAAAATAATTTATAATTTATAAATATTAAAATAAGGAGTTTTTTTATGGTTAAAAGAGAAGTTTCAGCGAAAACATCAGAATTAATAGTAAAAGTAAAAGCTGAAAAATCAGAGTGATTAGAAGCTCAAAAAAAAGGGAAGAATAAATTAATTAAAAATTTACAAATTCCAGGTTTTAGAAAAGGTAAAGTTCCTTTAGATAAAGCTAAAAACTTAATAAGTGAACAACAAATTATTTCAGAAGCAGCGAATTTAATTGTTGAAAATATGCAAAAAATTGCAAATTCACAAATAGTTGAAAGCGATCAAGTTTTAAGTTGACACCCTGAAGTGAAACCTGTTTCAATTTCTAAAGAAGAATTCGAATTAGAATTCGTTTATCCTATTTATCCTCAATTTAAATTAGCAGATTACAAAACTACAGGAGTTGAATTTAAAGTTAAAAAAGTTACAAAAGCAGATATAAATGAAGCTGTAGATAAATTAGTTAAATCTCATTCTTTATATGAAAGTATAGAAAAAGAAATAAAAAATGGTGATATAGTAACTTTTGATTTTAAAGGATTTATAAATGATGAGCCTTTTGAAGGTGGAGAGGCACAAGATTTTGAACTTAAAATAGGATCTAACAACTTTATTAAAGGTTTTGAAGAAGCTATGATAGGATTTAAAAAAGGGGATGAAAAAGAAATTAAAGTTTCCTTTCCTAAAGACTATCACGCAAAAGAATATGCAGGTAAGCCAGCTGTTTTCAAATTAAAAATTAAAGATGTAAAAAGAGCTAACAAAATTGAGTTAAATGATCAATTTGTTGCAGATTTAAAAATACCTAATGTCCACTCTGTTACAGAATTAAATAAATATTATGAAAACGTTCTTACAGAAGAAAATAATGAAAAAGCAAAAATGGCATTTCAAAAAGAAATTTTTGACTATTTATTTAGTAAAACTGAATTTCCTGTTTCATCAGTTTTAATTAAAGAAGAAATAAAAAGAGTTAAAAAGATTACAGAAGATAAATTGAAAGAACAAGGTTTTAGTATTAAAGAATATGCAGAATTACTAAAAATTAATTCAGAAGATTTAGAAAAGACATTTGAAGCAGAAGCTTTAAATAATTTAAAAACATCATTAACTTTTGCAGAAATATCTAGAATTGAAAAACTTAATGCTGTTGAAGAAGATTATCAGAAAGAATATGCCAAAATTGCTAAATTATATGGATTTAAAGATACAAAAGGTGTAGAAGGTGTAATAACTAGAGAACAACTTCAAATTCCTATAGTAAATAGAAAAGTTATTGATAGATTAATTCAATATAATACAGGGAAAATAGCTGATAAAATTAAAGCTGCTAAAAAAACTGCCGCTAAAAAAACAACAAAAACTGCAACTAAAAAATCATCCACATCTTCTAAAACTGCTAAAAAAGAAAATACTAAATAATAATCAAAAATAAAGAAAATATAAAGGTTTTAAAGAACCTTTTATTTTTATTTTTGCAAATAATAGAGTAAAATTTAAATACTTATGATAAAGAGAATTAAACATTTTTTTAATACATCAGCTGAGATGAAGTTGGCTAAAAAATTACTTAAAGAAATTAATAGTATAAGATCTAAATATTCTTCTATGAGTGATTTTGATCTACAAAGTCAAACTAAACTTTTTAAGGAAAGATTAAAAAACGGAGAAACATTAGAAGATATAAGGGTAGAAGCTTTTGCCGCAATAAGAGAAGCAACTAGAAGAGTTTTAAATAAATTTCCTTATGACGTTCAAATTTTAGGTGGATTAATCTTAGACATGGGATCAATTGCTGAAATGAAAACTGGTGAAGGAAAAACTATTACTTCTATTGCTCCCGCTTATTTAAATGCTTTAGAAGGTAAAGGTGTTATTATTTCAACAGTAAATGAATATCTTTCAGAACGTGACGCAGAAGAAATGGGGAGAGTTCATAATTGAATGGGTCTTAGCGTTGGTATAAATAAAGCTCAAATGGATAAAATATCAAAAAGACAAGCTTATAATTCTGATATTACCTACTCTGTTCATTCAGAACTTGGTTTTGACTATTTAAGAGATAATATGGTTTTTGATAAATCTCAAAAAGTTCAAAGAGGGTTAAATTATATTTTAATAGATGAGGTAGATTCTATTTTAATAGATGAAGCTAAAACCCCTTTAATTATTTCGGGAGGAGAAAAACATAGTTTGAATAATTATTTACCTGCCGATCAATTTGTAAGAACTTTAGCAAGTGAAGATTATGAAATAGATTTAGAAAGTAAAGCAATTAAATTAACTGAAAGTGGTATAAATAAAGCTAATAATTTTTTTAATTTAGAAAATTTATATCATATTCAAAATTCTCATTTAGTTCATAGCATTCAAAATGCACTTAGAGCTCATAAAATAATGAAAAAAGATGTAGAATACATAATAAGAGACGGAAAAATTGAATTAGTAGATACCTTTACAGGAAGAATAATGGAAGGAAGAAGTTATTCAGAGGGACTACAACAAGCTATTCAAGCTAAAGAAATGATTGAAATAGAACCTGAAACTAAAACAATGGCTACAATAACATATCAGAATCTATTTAGAATGTTTAAAAAGTTAAGTGGTATGACAGGAACTGCCAAAACTGAAGAGCAAGAATTTATTGATATCTATAACATGAGGGTAAATGTTATAGACACAAATAGACCTATTATAAGAAAAGATGATGAAGATCTTATATTTAGTTCTTTTAAAGCAAAATATAAAGCAATAGTTAACGAAATAAAAGAAAAACATAAACTAGGACAGCCAATTTTAGTAGGTACTTCACAAGTAGATGAGTCAGAATATATTCATTCTTTGCTTCAAAAAGAAGGCATTCCTCATACAGTTTTAAATGCTAAACAAAATGAACAAGAGGCTGAAATTATAGCCAAAGCAGGTCATGTAGGATCAGTAACAATAGCAACTAATATGGCGGGTCGTGGAACAGATATAAAACCAACAGAAGAAGCATTGGAAAAAGGTGGTCTTTATGTTTTAGGTACGGATAAATCTGAATCCAGAAGAATTGATAACCAACTTAAAGGTCGTTCAGGTAGACAAGGAGATATTGGTTATTCTAGGTTTTTCCTTTCTATAGATGACCAATTAATTACAAGATTTGCTCATTACGATCAAATAAAAGAGGCATTTGGAAGCGAAAGCGAAGAACCAATTAAAGAGAAATCAATTTATAAATTTTTTAAAAGAGCTCAGAAAAAAATTGAAGGTCTTAATTATGATAACAGAAAAAATGTTTTAAATTTTGATGATGTAATAAGACAACAAAGGGATCTTGTTTATACTCAAAGAGATATAGTTTTAGAAACTGAAACATTAGACCATTATATAGAAAAAATATTTTCAAGAGCGATTAATAATTTTATTAATTTTGAACAAATATTAAAACCAAATAAAGAAATCAATTATTCATACTTAACAGATTTCCTAAATGAGAACTTTTCAAGAATTTCTAAAGTTTTCTTTACTTATGAAGAAATAAGTCAATACCATTTTGAAGATTTAATAGAATATATTAATGAAAAATTGAAAAAAACTTATTTTGATGTTATTAGAGTTAATTTAAAAGAAAATTTAAAAGAAGATGAAAAAGTTTTAAATGAAGAAAGAAGAATTATTTTGTCCGCATTAGATCATAAATGACAAAATCATATTGACATATTAGATAGATTGAGATCTTCTGCTAATTTAGTTCAATACTCTCAAAAAAATCCTTTTCAAATTTTTACAGAAGAAGCAACAAAGAAATTTGAAGTCTTTATTAATGAAAGTGCTGATCAAATTATAGTAGCCTTATTTAATAATTATAATGGAAGAAAAATTGAGTATTTTGATGTTCAATTATCAAATGGTGAATTTATAACTTTAAATAAAGATATGAATGAGTTTCAAATTCAGCAAATAATTGAAAAAGAAGAGCAAAGAATTCAATTAGAAAGAGAAGCAAATGAATATGTTAGAATTGAATTAGTTGATGGAAGTATTTTATCTCTCTCTAAAACCACACCAGAAGAAACTATAAAAAAAATAGTTAATGAGCATAATGCTAGAATATTAGAATCGCAAAATAAAAGTATAGAAACACAAAAAGATGAAAACTAAAATTTGAAAAAATGTTTTTTTAGTTATATTCTTTTTTTCTTTTTTAGCAGCTTTAATAGAAATTATTACTTATATAATATTAAATAAAATAAAATTAGATTTTCTACTTTTAAATTGAACACTAATTTTTTCATTTCCTTTAATTTTAATTTTTTATTATCTATTTATTAAATTTATATTACCAAAATTTAAAAACCATATAATCAAAGACATAAAATTATATTCAGATTTTTGTTCATTAATACAAAAAAATAAAATAAATTTAGCAAAATTGACTTTATTTTTACTAATAATTATAATAAATGGAATATTAGTGCGAGAATATTTTATGTTTAATCCTAAAATTATTGTTTTGAGTTTTATTGTTGAAAATGTTTCTTTTATTTTGTTTCAAAACTTTTATTTTCAAGAAAAGTGTAATAAATTTAATTTTAAAACAAGAAAATAAAAATCGAGAATTTCTCGATTTTTTTGTTTTATTATAAAATTTTAGGATTTTGATTTATTTTAATTTCATCTATTTTACCTAATTTTAATTTTATTATTTTGTTACATAATTCAGCTACAGAAGGATCGTGTGAAACCATTACAATAGTTGTTCCGTATTGTTTATTAATGTATTGCAACACTTTTAATACGGCTTGGGATGTTTTTTCATCTAAAGCACCTGTTGGTTCATCTGCAAAAATAATATCTGCATTTTTAGATAAAGCTCTTAAAATTGAAATTCTTTGTTGTTGTCCACCTGACATTTGAGAGGGATATTTATATTTAATATCTTCTATTTCAAATTCTTCAAATAATTTATGAATATCCAAAACTTTTTCTTTATTTTTTTGTAAATAAGCTCCAGTTTCTACATTGTCATAACCATTAAGATTTTGTAACAAGTTATAACTTTGAAATATAAAGCTCACATTTTCTCTTCTAAATTTAGTTAATTGTGAATCCTTATAATAAACTAAATTATTATTTGCGACAATTACTTCTCCTTCAGAAGGTCTATCTAAACCTGAAATAATATTTAAAAGGGTACTTTTTCCTGAACCTGATTTACCAAATAAAACAGCAAAGTCACCTTTTTCAATGTTTAATGTAACTCCCTTTAAAACCTCTGTTATAACAGAACCTGAAAGATAAGATTTTCTAACGTTTATAACTTCTATTATGTTGTTATTAGTATTTTTGCTAATTACTTCTCCAATTTTTTTTCTAGGTTTATTATTAGCTTTTTTTATTTTCCTAATTTCTGATTTACTTAAAATTACAGGATTATCTTTAATTTTATCTTTCATTATTTTCCTTTCAATAAATAAATAGCTTTAATTTTGTTTAAATTTAATCAAGCAATTAATGAAGTTAATGTATAAACTATTGCAAGAGCAAAAATTGATATTAATACATGGGTTCATTGTAATGATAATACTAGCACTATTGAACTTGAAGAAATTAGAAATGCATTAAATAAGGCGATAAATCCTATAACAATAGGAATAGCAATTAAAGTAGAGATAAATAATAAAGGCACATAAATTCCGAAAAACAGTTTAATCTTTTCTTTATTAGAGTATCCTAAAATAGAGAAAATAGCAATATTTCTTTCGTTTTCAGCAATAATCATATTTGATATCATTATTAAAATTACTATAGATACATTAAAGAAAATAATAACAACAGATAAAGTTAATTTTGAAATAGTATCAGAAATTTGGTTTACGAACCCTATTTCTATATTTTTAGCATCGACGCTTGTAGAAACGGATGAATAAATATTTTTTGAGTATAATTCTATAAAATTATTAACTCCTTGTTTAATTAAAGAAGTATTATTATTTTTAAATTGATCACTAGTAATATTTTCATAACTTAAATCTAAATTTTCTAGATTATCAATCAAACTACCTTTATAAACTAAAACTTTTTTAATTAACTCATCAGAAAGACCACTATTTTTTAAAGCTCCCAGTTGAGATCCACCTGTTGAAAAAATTTGACTAAAGTAATTTTCATATTGCTCTTTAGTTTCAACAACAATGCTATCTCCACCAAATCAATAACCTGAATTAGAAAATAGACCAATAGATGCGATTGTTTGTTCTGGTATTTGATCCACTGATAAAATACCATTAAATCCATCATTACTTAATTTATCTAAGCCAATTAAATTATTTGCAATATCTTTTGTGGTAGCTAATTCGCTATTTATAAAAGTATTAATTATTGCAACAATTTTAAATTTATCTTTATCTCAAGATTTATTTTCAATTTTTCTAATAAATCTATCAGTTGGATTTTTTATTTCTAATTCAATTTCATCACCTAATTTTAAGTTATTTTTTCTTAAAAATACATGGTTTGCAGCAAGTGGTTTAATAGTACCGTTTTTGTTATATTTATCAATAATTTCTAATAAATTATTTCCCTTACTGTCATTTATTTTAACAAATTTTGATTTTGGATCATAACCATAGATTTTTAAATTACTATCATTTTGATAACTTGTTTGAACATAAGTAAACTTTTCATTTGTATCATTATTAAATGGAACACCACCAAATGCTATATAAAAATCATTTATATCAATTTTTTTATAACCTTCAACCAAAAAGTTCCTGTATTCATCACGATATTTATTTGTGGTAATAGCTTCTCTAGAATATTCATTATTTTCAGAATTTCAAACCATATATCAGAATTTACCACCTGAGGAAATATTTTCATCTTCTATAAATTTAAAATAATTTAAAGGTTTTTCTAATGTTCCTACAAATTCAAAAATATATTTTTCATTTAATTTGTTTATTTTTTCAACAGTTTGAATGTTCTGTGTTTTTTCTAATTTTAAAATAGCTTCTTTGGAAACTTTTAAAGTTCTGGCTTTTTGGCTATCTGGCATAGAATTTAACACTATATCTCAAGGCGAAATAGAAATAGAAGATTCAACTTGTAATTGCAATGCAGCTCTTGTTAAAACATGGGGATCATTATTTTGAGGATTACCATTTTTATCACCCGAACCATTTACTAAAGATCTCCCTGGTAGGAAATAATTATTAGATTCTATATTAGATTCACTAGCTTCACCTAATGGAACATATAGTAAATTATATAAATCATCTTTATTAAATGTTTTATATTGACCAGATTGAGTTGTAGGTGTTTCTAAATCTAATTTGTAATTATAATTTCTATTTTCATAAGTAGTATCAACCGAATTCTTAAATACCCCATTAGAAGCAATAGAAAAAATAGAAATAAAAGCAGTTAAAACTGTAGATATAACTAGTGACAATAATTTTCAAAATGAATTTATTGAAAGTGAAGCTATAAATTTATTTTGAATATTTCATTTTTTATAACCTTTAGATAAAAAATGTGCTAATCTAGAAATGTTAATTTCAGCTATTCCAGACATTAATTCTATAGGTTTCTTTCTTAGAGTTCATAGAGCGGATAGAACAACTAGTATAGATAACGCTATAAATGGAACGATAATAGTTAAAACAAAAGGAATTCATTCAAAATAAATATTATTTGTTGGTAATGTTCAATATGAAGAAAATACATTTTTTAAAGGGATTTGTAGTAATAATCCTAATGTATAACCAATTACACCTCCAATTATTGAAGTTAATAAAGGGAAAGAAATGAAAGAAAAGGCAATCATTGAAGATTTATAACCTTGTGCTCGCAAGATTCCAATTACTTTATTTCTTGTTGATATATATCTTTTAGTAATAAATATGGTTGAAATGGAAATTAGTACAAACATTAAGGTTACCATATAGAAATTAGCTTGAGTTATTAAATTAATTAAAGAAAATCCTGTGGAAATTCTTAAACTTCTTTCTGGATTTACAATGTCGAGTTCATTAAAGTTATAAACTTTTTTCAAACTAGAATTAGAGAAATTATTTTGAATATATTTTTCAATATCTTGGTTAAAACTGTATTGCTCTTTAATATTTTCTAACTTAACCAGTAAATAGTCTTTTAGTGCATTTCCTCTAAATGATTCTCTAATTCTATCAAACCCTCATTTATTTACATAAATAAGCGCTTGATTTTTGGTGTTAACTTGAATATTTTCTTCATCAAGAACAGGGAAAAGATAGTCAATTGTATTATCATCACCAACTATTAAAAATTTAGATCCATTTACATTTAAGACATATTTTTCATCTAAGGATTCTATTAATTTTTCTAAGCTTAGAAAGTCGGAAGGTAAAGTTTCTTTATAAGCTTCTTTTTTGTTTTCAATTAAAAAACTCTTATTAACTTTAGCAACTAAAGATCTAATGTCCTTAAATACTAAAAATTTATTTTCTTCTCTTATAGTCGTTGAAGCATCAATAAGATCATAAAATAATTTATTGATATTTATATCAAAAAAAGTAAATTCATTTTGTTCAGTTGTTTTTAAAATATTTTTATCAATGTAGTTTACATATGCTAAATCTAAGGATAATCCTTTGACTTCATGGTTTTCTAATCTATATTCAAAAACAGTTTCAGAGTAATCATTTTTTGAAAATAAATTAATTATTTCTTTTATTTTTTCTTTATAAACTTCAGAATTATTTTCTTTTAGTTTATGAAAATCTATAACTCTATTTTTTAAAATAAAAGATAAGTTAGCATTTCCATAATCTCCTGTTCCTGCAGTTGGATTAGCTGTAAATCAAGCGGCAACAGTAGGGAAAATTACTCCAGAATACGTAGAAGCAACTGTGTCAGATAAACCTAAAGCTAAAAACGCACTAGACTGAGTAGTAAATTCTTTTCTTAAAGAATTAATCATTTCTAAATTTATATTATCTTTTGAATGTGTAAAATCATTTAAAATATCAAAAGTTGAATTTAAACTATGGAAATAAGAAGAATCACGGTGGAATTTTCTCATATGAGTTATTTGAGATAAATTAGAAATAAATTCAGTTTTATTTTTTAAAATTCATTCAGATAAAGATAAATTATTTTTAGGGTTAATCTTTTTGAATATGAGAGATATTTCATTATCTACTTCAGGATTTATAATACTTTTAAGCTCTTGATTTGTGTTATTTTTATCATTGCTAAAAATAGTTTCAGCACTCATAAAAGGATTAACTATTCCTCTACCAATAGGTTCTATATCATTTCCAAAGGCTATAAATTTTTGAACATAATTATCTTTATTATCATATAGCTTTTCGTTATTTAAATCCGCATATAAGTTAGAAAAACGATTTCTAGCTAATTGTTCAAATTGAACAAATGCATTTTTAATTTCTTCTTTACTCAAATGATTATTTTCTATAATAAATTTAATTCAAAAATTGTAAAATACTAAACTATTTACAGAAGCTGAATATTCGGAACTATTTACTACTTTTGATACAACTTGTTTAGCTTCATTTTTAGCTCTTCTAAGTGCAGTATTACCTGTAGCTCTTTCACTATAAATATCATGTAAATAATCTGCTATACTTGGTGAATCGCTAACGCTATTAAATTCTTTATTAATTTCGATTCCTGTATTAGTTTTTTTATATTTTTTTATTAAAAATAAATCAATAATTTCTAAGAATAAGTTATTTCTAGAAATTATTTCTTCCTTGTTATCTAATGCTTCGTTTTTGATTAATAAATATGTTTTTATAAACTCTTGATCTTTTGAATTTAGTTGTTCTTTAGATTCTAATTTAGCATTTAAATGATTAGAAGTGTTAATAATTGATTCTAATTTAGCATAAGATAGAAGCTCTAAGTTTTGTAAACTAAATAAATCTACTTTTTCATTATCTGCTTCCGGAACTGAATAAGTAATTCCTAAAGCCCCTTGACTTTTTGTTTTACCTGAAAGATTTAAAAGAGTTTCTACTGCATTTAATAAAGAACTAGATGAGTTATTATCTTTAAAATACGAATCTAAAAAAGCTAAAATAAGATTAGAAGTTTTCAAACTTTTAGTTACAAATAAAACTTTTTCCGGACTATTGGAATTTTTAAATGTTTTTTTATCTTCAAAATATGTGTTTTCTAAGTTTTCTTCTATTAAACTTAGTAGTTTATTTTTATCTAAAATATTAATTATTTGTTTCAAACCATTATTAATATTTTTAAAATTATTTTGAGCTAAGTTTTGGTCTTTATTAGAATTTAATTTATTAAATATATCAATAAGAGAATTAGTAATTTGTTCTTTTAATACACTTTCTTTATAATTATTTATTAATTCGTTAAAAATTATACCTTTATATTTATGCTCTGATTCATTGTATTTAGTAGATAAAAGAATGTCAAAGTCAATATTATCAATTATTTTATTTATTCCTATTTTAAAAATCTCAAAATCTACCGATTTTATTAAAGGCACTACCAGATCAGAAATACCAAAGTAATAAAAAGCATTTTGACCATTAGTTTCTTGTTTATTTCATTTATTTTCATATCAATCGTGAATTTCGGTTAAGAATGCTTTGAAATTAACAGAAGAAATAATATTTTTTATTCCTTCTAAAAATTCAATAGGATCATTAATGAAAGCTTTGATGTCTTCCTTAGAACTTAACTGAGAAATGTTGCTTCAGATATTAATTCCTGCATTATCTAATACAATTCCTAATTTATCTATTTCTTCAAATAAATAATCTTTTTGTTGTTCTAAAGAGTTTCCGTGATTTCTAATTTTGTTTTGTATTTGTTCAATAAAATTATTAATGACATCGTTTAAAAAAGTGTCTTGATTTTGAATTGTTACTAAGTATAAGGATTCAAAAATCATTCTTTGCATTAATGATTGATCATTTTTACCATTTGTAAAAATTTCGTAGTATTCTGTGTTAGAAAAGGATTCCTGCATTGCTATAAAAAGTTTTTCTAATTCATTAACTTTAATATAGTTTTCTTTAACAAGATCACTATTTATTATACTTTTGAATAAACTATTAAATAAAGTTTTAACAGTTTTATTAGTTTCAATTTCTTTTAATAGTTCGCTTGATGGAGCTCTGTAAATAAAAGGAACATAATAAGTGTTTGAAAAATTCTCATTTACTTTAAATCAACCATTTTTAGAAATATCACTTTTAATTTTTAAATTAAAAATATTCATAAAATCATAAATTTCTTGTAGTAAAAATTCATTTTTACCTTTAAAAATTATTTTTATTCAGTTATCATCGCTATTTTTTTTATAAATAACATACCCATTTGTTTTTTTTGTAATGGAATAAATTTTATTTTCAGAATTATCTTTAGGAACTAGTATTACAACTTTTTCTTTAGCTTTTGAATTTGAAGTTAATCCTTGTTGAACATTAATAAATTCAATGGTTGGAGAAATATGGGAAGATTCTGGTATAAAACCTTGAAAAATAGCATTAATAATTTCTATTTCATAAATAGAGTCCACTTCATGTTTATTTATTTTTGTATCCGGTTGAAGAAATAAGTGTGATTTTTCTAAACTTTCATTATATAGTTTACCAACTTCTTGTTTTCTTTCTTCATCAAAAAAATCGTTATTTATTCCTGCATCAACAAAGTGAAAAGTGTAATTTTCACCATTTTTATCGTTTATGGAACTAGTTGTAATTGATCTTCTTCTTCCCAGTCCAAAAACTCTTTCATCATTTTTTACATAATCAAAAATTGTATTTTTAGCATTATTAGATACAGAATTTTTTAATCTTAAATAGTTTAGGTCAACAATTTCATTATTTGATAAAGAAGCTAATTGCTCGGAAGTTAAAGATTTTAAGTTATTTTCATTTCCTAAATTTTCTATATCTTTGATGGTTGTTTGTTTTTTTTGTAAATCTTTCTCATTATATATGGTGGTAACAAGATCATCTTTATTTAATTTTTGTTTAATAGTAAAAGAATTTTTATTATTTTTTTTATTTATTATTTCTTTTTCTCAATAACGTAAGTTTTTTATTTTATTAAATTCTTCAGGACTTTTTTCTTTTAATGTTTTTAGATAATAAAGAAAAGAACTAGAAAAGGGAATTTCTTTAGAATCTAAATCATGCAATTCAAATTTGTTTAAAATATATTTAATTTCATAACTATTTCTAGAAATTCAGTCCGGATTTAAAGTATAGTTTATTCCATGACTAAAGGTAAATATTTCTTTAATTTTTATGATTTTATCTTCATTTATTCTAATATTTGAAATTCTTAATGATGAATTAGTAGTTCCTTCAGGTTTTAAAACGATGTTAGAACTAAAAGTTGATGCTCATTTAGCGATATTATCTCAATTAAATAATTCAGAAGAAAAAGAACTTCTTCCTTTTAATTGAAAATTTGAATTTACGTTTTCTAATCCTACTAAATTAGCAGTCTCATTTTCAGTTAAAAGATATAATACTCCTATATTTTCTCAAAAGTTTATTTTAGAAATATCAAATGTAGCTTCTTTGGTTTGAACATTAACACCCATTCTATTTATAGAAGAAATTGAGTGATTTTTTCCTCCAGAAAAAAAACCACCCTCTTCTCCTGTGCTTGCAATATTTATTATTTCTTTTAAAGAATATATTTTGTCTAGTGATACACTAGAATTTTTTGAAAGTGTTATTTTTGACTCTTTTATTTTATAATTTTCATTTTCTTTTTCATAAATAAAAAAAACTTTAGAATTTTCTTTTTGAATAGAAAAAGAATTATTATTTAAATCAAAATTAAATTCTTTATTATCTATATTTGAAATATTTTTATTAATATCATATTCTTTTTTTAAATCATTTGCAGATATATAATAATTACTAAAATTATTTTTAACACCTAAACTATCTAATTTAATAAATTTTTCGTTTATTTTAAATTCGACCTCTTCCTCATTATTAGTATTTAAAGGTTTAAATGTTTCAACTTCAAGCTTTTTATAACCATTATCTTTGGCATTTGCACTAAAATTAATATCTAAATCTACTGTTGAATCATGTAATTTGGAAACAATATTATATTTATTAATTTCTCTATTAAAAGATTCTTTAACACTAAAAAGTAGAGTAAAAACTCCTGTCGTTAAAAAGATTAAAATAGATAAACTAACTGTGGTTATTTTGTTTTTAGATAATGATTTAAAAATCTCTTTTAGCAGTTTAAACATTTTGCCCCCTATAACCTAATTTATAAAAAATAATAAAATTATATTAATTTTTTTAAAATATTAAAAAATAAAAAAATCAATTTTCTGCTTTTGTTATCAAAAAAAAGCAAAAAAGCAAAAATTAGCCATTTTTATTAGTATTTTTTATTTTTTTTGTATAATTAACTTAACTTTAAATTGCAAGGAGAAAAAAATGAAAGTATTAGTAATAAAAGGTTCAATTGTGAACTCGGGAACATCAAGTTCAAAACTTATGACAGATAAATTTATGGATTTTTATAAAGAAAAAAACCCATCACACGAAATTATTGAATTAGATTTAAACAAAGAAAAAACAGCATCAGTTTCATTAAGTGAAGCAGGTTTAGTGGGTGGTCAATTTTGAAAAGACATTGAAGCAAATAAATTAGTTGATTTATTAAAAAGTGTAGATAAAGTAGTATTTTCAACATCAATGGTTAACTTTAACTATTCAGGAGTTGTTAAAAACTTTATTGACGCTATTTGTATTCCAAATGTAACATTTACTTATAAATATAGCGAAAAAGGACAAGCAAAAGGGTTATTAGACCACTTAAAAGTGCAAATTTTAACTTCACAAGGTGCACCTGCTGATTGATATCCTTTCGGAGACTTTACAGCCAACTTAAAAGGTACATGAGAATTTTTAGGTGCTAACGTAGTTAGTTATGTAAAATTAGCAGGTACAAATGTTGCTCCGCTTCAAACAATGACAGCAGAAGAAAAAGTTGCTACAATTGAAAATGAATTAAAAGAAGCAGCATCAAAATTTTAATTTAATATATAATTAAAATATATGGAAGTCAAAAGAAAAAAAGTACATATTGTTCAATTGCCTCAAAAAGTGTTAAGAGAAAAATCGAAAGATGTCCCTTGGCCTTTAATTCAAGAAGATATAGAATTAGCTGAGCAAATGATTGATCACATTGATTATTCTCAAGAAGAAAATCAAACTATGTATCGACCAGGTGTAGGTGTTGCAGCTGTTCAATATGGAATTTTGAAAAATATGTTTTATGTTAATGTAAATGAAGGAAAAGATAAAATAATTTTTAGAGATGTAATTATAAATCCGAAAGTTATTGCTTTTTCTGAAGAAAAATTAGCATTACATCATGGTGAAGGTTGTTTAAGCGTTAAAGAGAGTTGACCAAATCAAGAAGGTTTTGTAAAAAGAAGAAAAACTATTAAAGTAGAAGGTTATTCTTACTTTGAAAAAAAGAAAAAGATTTGAACAGTTTCTGGATACGTCGCAATTGTATTTCAACATGAACTAGATCATTTACAAGGTAAATTATTTATCGATCATATAGATAATAAAAAACCTTGATTTAAAGAAAAAAATTTAATTACAATTTAAAATCCTAATTAAAATTGGGATTTTTTTATATTTTAAAAAAACTAAAAAAAACCTAAAAAAGTGAATAAAAATGAACTTTTATGAAAAAATAATAACTTTTAAATAAAAAAATAGATAATTATAGTGAACATTGTTTATGTTCTTAAATAACTAAAAAGGAGCCATCACATGCTAGATCAATTAGTTTTACAATTTGAACAATTAACAAAACAAGAATTCAATCAAGAAAAAGAACGAGTTAACTATTTTATAGAAAGCGCTAAAAAAGAAATAGAAATTAGCATAGGTCAGAAAAGAAGATATAAATTTCATAAGTTTATAACAGGATTAAATTTAGAAAAATATATTTTTATTCAATTCGAAAAAGTATCAATTGTTATAAATTTAAATACAGAAGAATCAGAAGAAATTAACTTTATTTCATATAAAGAGGATGAAATAAATGAAAAAGTATTTTATATTCCTATTTTTGGATTATGTATTTATGAAGAAGGGCAAATAATTAATTTAGAGACAAAAGAAATTATAAACAAAGGAATTATTAGTAAATATTATGAAAATTTACATAATAAAACAAATAACAATACATTAAATTTCAGAGAAGAAAGATTAAAAATGTTTAAACTAGAAAAAATTTCTAGTAGAAGTTCTGAAAATAATTCTATAAATGTCGGTGAAAATAATGAAATTTTAAATTTTAAAGTTTCTAATGAAGTGCCTCATTCATGATGATTTAAACAAAAAAATTCCTGAAATAAAATCGGCTACACTCAATTAGAAAATGCAGGTCTTTGTGAATATATCGCTTTAGCAATGATGATTGAATATATGGAAACATTTGTTAGCTCTGGCTTTTTTTCAAATTCAGAATTAGAAAAATATTTTTCAAGAAATACAAACACTTCTTATAATATTGAAAATGCAATTTCATTTTATAAAAATTATGAAAACAATAATAAAATTGATTCTTTGGTTTTTAATTTGTATAAATTGAATGATAAAAAAATAAATTTAAAATATGCTTCAGAAGTTCATGATACATTGATGAAATTTTTAAAAAACAAATCTATCCAAAATAAACTTGAATGAGATTGAAGTAATAGTTGAATGCACCCATCAAATCCAGAAGATTATCTATTAAAACATAATGTTCCAGTAATGTTATCTTTTGTAAGTTCTAATCTTATGTCAGGTCATAATATTGTAGTTTATGGTTATGATAAAAAAAGTGGTAAATTATTAGCTAATTATGGTTGGGGAAATAATTATTCACAAAGACTATTATCTAGAAATAGCGTATGAAACTTTTGATCATTCGGTTATTGATATGCCTTTAAGTTAAGAGAAAATTCTCACAAAGAAGAATTAAAACCAATGTTTAATTTCGGAGGAAAAGATATGTCTTATAAAGAAGCAAAAGAAAAAGGATATATTAATGATTAAACTTAAAGTATTAGCTATATTCAATTTTATTATAGAACTTTCTTTATTATTATTTTTAATTTTTGGCTGAACTTTTTTAATAAATTCAGGTGGGTGAAAAAATCTCATAATTTTCATATGATTTACAATATTTTTATCAAGCGCTTTTTTAATTTGAATAATTTATAGTATTTTTTTAGTAGTAGCAAACAAACAATTTAGTTTATCAGAATCATTATTGATAATATTTGCACCTTATATTTTAGCTTGAAGAAAAAATAAAGAAAACATAGCAAAATTAAATAGAAATAAAAAGTTTTGAATTTGAATTTTAATTTTTATTGTAGTATTTAATTTAACTATTCCACTTCTTTCGTTAATTTTTGATAGAACTATTTCCAATCTAACTACGCCTTTTATTCTTATTACTTTGCCATCACTGTTATCACTATTACCTTTTGTATTTCTTGATTTCTTTTCAATAAAAAAATAAATAAAAAATCTGGATTATATTTATCCAGATTTTCTTTTTAATTTTTAGAATTTAATAAAATATTAGTTTTCTTTTACGTCAGCTTTAATAGTATCATCGTTTTCTGAGTTAGCTTGTGCATTAGCGCTTTGTTGAGCGAATGCTTGAGCGGCTTGTTCGATTTGATCTAATTTCATTTTTAATTCATCAATTTTTTCTTCTTTAACTAGTTCTTTCAATTCATCTATTTGTTTAGTTAACATTTCTTTTTGTGAAGCTTCTACTTTATCACCTTGTTCAGATAAAGATTTTTCTAATTGAGAAATTAATCCTTCAGCTCTTACTAATGTTTCTACTTTTTCTTTTTTCTTAGCATCGGCTTCTCTATTTTCTTCAGCTTCTTTAATCATTTTTTGGATTTCTTCTTCACTTAATGAAGATGAATTTTCGATTGTAATTGTTTGTTCTTTATTAGTTTTTTTGTCTTTAGCAGTAACTTTTGTTATTCCGTTAACATCGATAGAGAATGAAACTTCAATTTGTGGAACTCCTTTAGGAGCAGGTTCAATTCCGGATAAATTAAATCTTCCTAAAACTTTATTATCAGCAGCCATTTGTCTTTCTCCTTGAACTACAGAAATGGTTACTTCAGGTTGGTTATCAGCGGCTGTTGAGAATATTTGAGATTTTGTAACAGGAATTGTAGTGTTTCTTGGTATTAAAGGAGTTGCAATACCTCCCATAGTTTCAATACCCAAAGTTAAAGGTGTTACATCTAATAGTAAAACATCATCAATTTCACCAGCTAAAACTCCTCCTTGAATTGCAGCACCTATAGCAACAACTTCATCAGGATTAATACTTCTATTAGGTTTTTTACCTAAAGTATGTTCAATCATTGTTTGAACAGCAGGTATTCTAGTTGAACCACCAACCAATAATACTTCATCTAAATCTTTAGCTTCTAATTTAGCTTCTTTTAAAGCATCCATTATAGGTTTTCTTGTTCTATCTACTAAATGAGCTGTCATGCTTTCAAATTCTGATCTTTTTAATTCTAGTTCGACATTAATAGGTCCATTTTCTGAAACTGATAAGAATGGTAATGAAATAGTTGTTATAGATTGCTCTGAAAGAGAAATTTTAGCTTTTTCAGATTCTTCTTTTAATCTGGCCATAGCCATTTTGTCGCTAGTTGGATCAAAGTTGTGTTCAGCTTTAATTTTTTGGATAAGTCATTTTACAATTTCATTATCTCAATCATCTCCACCAAGTCTATTATCACCACTTGTAGAAAGAACTTCGAATGTCCCTGCTGCTAAATCTAGAACAGAAACGTCAAATGTCCCTCCTCCTAAGTCATAAACAAGAACTTTCATTTCCTTATCTGTTTTATCTAAACCAAAGGCAAGTGCCGCAGCTGTAGGTTCGTTAATAATTCTTAAAACATCTAATCCAGCTATTTTACCTGCTGTTTTTGTTGCTTCACGTTCAGCATTATCGAAATAAGCTGGAACAGTAATAACTGCTTTTGTGATTTTTTTACCAACTTTTTTTTCTGCATATTCTTTTAAATAAGAAAGAATCATTGCTGAAATTTCTTCTGGTTTATATTCTTTATTATTTGCCTTTACGGTCTTTGAAGTCCCCATTAATCTTTTTATAGAAGCGATAGTATCAGGGTTTGTTTCTAATTGTCTTTTAGCGATTTCCCCCACTATAATATCTCCATTTTTAAATGAGACAACAGAAGGAGTTGTTCTTTTTCCATTTGGATTTTCTAAAACTATAGGTTTTTTATCTTCAATAATTGAAACAACTGAATTTGTTGTTCCTAAATCTATTCCTAAAACGATTTCTTTTGCCATTTTTAGTCTCCTTTTTAACATTTAAATTATTTATGTAGCAATATTATAGCATAAAAATTAGCACTCTACAATAAAAAGTGCCAATTTTATATTTTTGTTTTTCAGAGTTTATAAAATAGTTGTTAATTTATAAAAAAATAGTCACTTTAAATAAAGCGACTATTCCTAAAATGCAAATTGAAGTGCACCAGTAGTTTTTATTATAAAAACATTGTACTACAATTTATAATATTTTATACCCCTACTTACTATTAAGGGGTGAAGGGGGATATCCCCTTCTTTTAATTCCGCTTGTAAAGCGGTTTTTTATTAATGAAGTTAATAAAAATTATGGGGCGAAATTTTTCGACCCTTTCATTATTTTCTTGTAATAATCTCGTAATTTTTAATAGTTTTAATTAATATTTGTTTAATTTTTCTATTTCTTCTTCATATACGTCAAAAGCGCATTTTCCTTCTAGTATGTCTCTATTCATAAAATTTATTCTTTTTCAAGATTTAATATTTCTTCTCTAGAAACTTTATTAAAGTCAGTTCCTTTCTTATAAACCCTTCTTACAATTCCGTTAAAATTTTCATTGGTTCCTCTTTGAAAAGAAGCGTATTTATCGGCTTTATAAATTTTAATTCCTAATTTTTTCGCTAATATTCCAACCGCATTAAATTCAATTCCATTATCAAAAGTAATACTTTCAACAGGTAATTCTAGTGTATTTATTCTTTCATAAAGCACTTTATTAATGTAAAAGGATTTTTACTTGATACTTTCACAATTATTCCTAATCTGCTTTTTCTCTCAACTAAAGTTAAAAGACTAGAATGCCCTGCGGATTTTTTACCTATAACTAAATCACCCTCTCAATGCCCAAATGTTTCTCTTAAATCAATATGTTTTGGTCTAGCTCAAATAGGAAAAACATAATTTGATTGTACAAGTCTTTCAATAACATTATTTTTTCTTTTTCCGCCTTTTGTATAGTGCTTTCTTAATCTATCTTTATTAGTTAATACTCATTTTCCTGTATTAATCCAATTAAAAACAGTCCTTAGTGAAGGGATTTTAATGTTTTTGACTCCTTCTTTTATTAAGTTGTAAGTCATTTTTATTCCGCATGTTGCTTTGTTAAAATTGTCTTTAATAAGTTTACTAAATTCTTTATAATCATCCATTTGAGAAAAGAAAAACAATCTTTTATGTTTATGTCTTATTTTAGCTTTTTCATTTGCTATCAAATGATCGTAAAATCCGTAAAAATTTGAATTTCTTTTCAATTCTCTTGACACTGTTGAATGATTGATATTAAGAAAATTAGCAATTTGTCTAATTGAATATTTTTATAAAACAATTTCTCTATTAAAAATCTTTTTCAGCATTTAAATGGGAATAATGCTTTGTTGTATTATAATTCATATGGTCCTTTCAATAAAAAGTATGTTGTCTTAAATTTTTATAGAGTAGTTTTTTTATTTAAAAAATCAAGTGCAACCACTTTTTAATTTTACATTATAGTGGTGCACTTGATTTTGCATTCAGGGAATAGTCACTTTAAATAAAGCGACTATTTTAATTAGTAATATTATTTTGATTTTTGGATTTAAAGAATGTTAATAGTGTATTTATAGATGTATTAATATCAATTTTATTATTTATGTCTTCGTTAGTAATTAAAGGAGAAACAAAGTTTGTAATTTTTTCAATTGTTTCTTTATTTAAATTAGAAGTTAGTGCAACAATATTCTCAACTTCTTGTTCTAAATTAGGGTTAGTTATTTTAGCTTCTTCATATAACTTATTAATTTCTTCTTTTAAATAATTTGTTGCAATTTCTTTTTGTTTTTCAGGACTAGATAAATTGTATTCAGGTTTATCAATTTTTAATCTATCAATAGCTTTATCTACTACTTCTTCTAAACTTTGTTCTATATTTAATTTTTTAAAATTATCTTCAATAAAAGGGAATACTATTTGTTGAATTCTTTTATCATTAATTAATTTAGAAGCATTTTTAAACATATCTTTAACAATTTTCTTTTCTTCTTCTGATCATTCAGAACTATTTTTTGAGAAAATTTCTACTACTTTTTGAGCATTTTCTGTTAAGTTTTCAAAACTATCTTTTAAAGAACCTAGAAGAGTTTCTATACCTTGACCTCTTCCACCTGTCATAATATAAACTCCTGATTTACTACTTTCAGAGAAACTAGTTTCTTTTTCGGAAGAAGTTAATAATACGTTTGAAAATAATAAAGATCCAGGAATAGTTAAAGCAACGTTAGAAACACCATATATAGATCTTAATATAAGTTTAGTAACTTTGTTTTTTCTTTTAAATTTTTCTTTTCTTTTTTTCTTTCCGAAAAGAGAAAAAGTAAAGACAATAGATATAACAATTATTCTAATAATTCAATAAATTATCAATGAAATAATAGTTATTGCTAAGCTTAATACGTTTTCATATTCTTTTTTTAAATTACTTTTAATTACATCGAATAATATAATTGAAGTTACTATTGTTAAAATTAAAGAGATAATTTTCGCAATAGTTATTTTTAACTTAAAGAAAAATCCTATTAAAAAAGATAATCCAATTAAAAATACAAATAGAATTGGTACCCAAATATTAGGGTTTGTATTAGAAAAAGAGTTTAAAAAATTAATTATTGACTCTAAAAAACTATTGTTTTTATTTTCCATTATATCTCATCCTCCCATACGAATTCATAATCATAAATCCTTACAACATCTCCTTTTTGAACATTAAGTTCTAGAAGTTCGTTTCACACACCTAGTTCTTTTAATTTCATATTAAATCTTATTAAATTATCGTGAGAAACAATCGGTATCTTATTATAAATTTCTTCTACTTCAGGCCCGAAAACTTCAAAAAGACCTTCGTGTATTTTTTTAACCTCATGGTATTTATTTAATGTTATAGTTACTTCAGAAAAAGTTTTTTCAAATATAGGAGTTTTTTCTTTTTGCAACGCTTCTCATAAAGAAGATTTTAAAATTTCTATATTTTTATTTTCTAAAGCACTAATTTCTATTATATCAACATCTTTTATATTGTTTTTGAAATATTGTACTTTTTCTTTAAAACACTCTTGATCTGATTTGTTTGCAACTATTATTTGTTTTCTATTTTCTAAATTAAGGTTATATTCTTTAATTTCTTTGTTAATTTCTTGATAATCCTTTATGGGGTCTTTATTTTCATCACCAAAATCAATAATATGAGCAATTACTCTACATCTTTCGATATGTTTTAAAAATTGAATTCCTAAACCTTTTCCTTGAGCAGCTCCTTGTATTAATCCAGGTAAATCAGCGGCTACAAAAGAGTTTTCATAACTTTTTACAAGTCCTAATTGAGGTACTAAGGTGGTGAAATGATAATCAGCAATTTTTGGTTTAGCATTTGAAATTTTTGACAAAATAGTTGATTTACCAGCAGAAGGTTTTCCCACAAAACCAACATCAGCTAAAACTTTTAAGTTAAGAGTTAGATTGAATTTTTCTCCAGGATCACCATTTTCACTAATTTTAGGAGCTGTATTTTTAGAAGATTTAAATTTGGTATTTCCTCTTCCTCCTTTTCCACCTTTAGCAACTAAATAATTATCTTCTGTTATGATGTCGTGCATTAATCTATTGCCATCATATACTAGTGTTCCAATAGGAACTTTTATATAAATATCTTTTCCGGCAGCACCATATTGGTTTTTTCTTCTTCCATTTTCTCCATCATTACCTTTTATTATTTTTTTTAAATAAAGGGGTAGAAGTGTATTCATTCCACTATCTCCTACAAAGTAAATAGAACCTCCATCACCTCCATCACCTCCATCAGGGCCACCTCTATCCACATGTGCCTCTCTTCTGAAAGCGATCATTCCGTTTCCGCCTTTACCAGCTTGTACCTTTATTTTTACTTCATCAATAAATTTCATATTCTCCTTATTAAAACATAAAAAGTTATATTTTTTGCATTATATAATTATAATATTATAGATTATTAAAGTTAACAAAAAAATTTTTTTAAAAAATATAAAAAAATTCTTGTTTTTTCAAAAAAATGTTCTATAATATTGAAGTATTAAACGCGAGTGTAGTTTAATGGCAGAACTTCAGCCTTCCAAGCTGACTATGAGGGTTCGATTCCCTTCACTCGCTCCAATCAGAAATGACCTAATAAGCCATAAGGCTTATTTTTTTATTAAATATTTAAAAAGCAAACCTTTTAAGTTTGCTTTAAATACTTTTAATTATTTACCTAAACAAAAATTTTTAAACATAGAATCTAACAATTTTTCATTATCAGCCTTACCTCTTATGTTTACTAAATCTTCTCAGGCTTTTCTTAAGTCTACAATGACTATATCGGGTTCAATACCATCTTTTAAGGAAGATAAAGAATTTTTAATAGAAAAATAAGCAGATTTAATTAAAGATAATTGTCTAATGTTAGTTATATTTCTTTCATCATTAATATCGATATTTTGATATTTTTCAATAATTTTATTTTCTAAATTTTCTATATCGTTATTTTTAGCGCTTATATAAATTAAATCTTTTTCTAAAGATGAAATATTTAATAAATCTTTTTTATTATAAACTGGTATATAAGTTTTATTTTTTGATTTTTCCTTTATTAATTCATCAAAACTATCTATTTTTTTTGTAGAATCAATTAAGTGGATAATTATATCACTTTCTTCTATTTGAATAAACGATCTTTCTATTCCGATTTTTTCAACTTTGTTAGAAGCTTCTCTAATTCCGGCTGTATCTTTGATTACAAAAGGTATACCTTTTAAAATAAATGAAGATTCAACAACATCTCTAGTTGTTCCCTCCTCATCCGTAACTATAGCTTTTTCTTCATTTAATAAAGCATTAAGAAGAGAAGATTTACCAGCATTTGGTTTACCTACTATAGCTATTTTTACACCATCATAGATTATTCTTGATCTTTCAGATAAATCAATTGTTTCTTCTAATTCGTTTTTAAGTTTAGTTATTTTTGGTATTAAAGTTTCGTTTGTAAGAATTTCTACATCATCATATTCAGGATAATCAATATTAACTTCAATGATACCAATAATTTCTAAAAGTTTTTGAATCAAATTGTCTATATATAAACTAGTTTTGTTGTCGAATTTTTTAATAGAAGCTTTGGTTTGTAAAGTTGTTTTAGCGTGAATTAAATCGTTAATAGCTTCAGCTTTTACTAAGTCCATTTTTCCATTTAAAAAAGCTCTTCTAGAAAATTCTCCAGGTTCTGCCATTCTTGCTCCATTTGCTAAAATTAATTCTAAAATTAAATTAGTATTAACTATACCACCATGAGCATTTACTTCAACAGTGTTTTCTCCTATAAAGTTATTTTTCCCTTCGAATCATAAAACAAGAACTTCATCAATAACTTCATCTCCGTTTTTGATTCAACCATATGTAATTTCTTTATCTTTTCCAACTTTTCCTGTAAAAACCTTTTTAATTATATTAAATGAATCAGGTCCTGTTAGTCTTATGATCGAGATAGCTTGATTGACTTTCCCTCCAGAAGAAATAGCAACTATATTATCAAACATTAATATCCCATTTTCTTTTCATATTCATCTAAAGTTCCTCTAAAAATAAAAGACGAATCCGGTTTTATTTCTAAAATAACATTTGAAACTTGCTTTACAAAAGCTCTATTATAAGTTGTAAAAATCATAGATGATTTATATTCTGCAAGTCCTTCTATAACAGAATCAATAGACTCAGTATCTAAATGATCTAAAGGTTGATCAAAAATTAAGAAGTTAGATTCTTTTAACATCATTCTAGAAAACATTAATCTTGCTTTTTCTCCTCCGGATGTTACTTTTACGTTTTTAAACACAGAGTCTCCGCTAAATAACATTCTTCCTAAAAAACTTCTAATTCTTTGATCGGAATTGTCTTTATTACTTTCTTCCGAGTTTTCTATAGGTCATTTACTTAATCATTCCATTAAATTTTCGTCTTTTGTAAAGTATTCAGAATTATCAGAAGGGAAATATTCAGGAGTAATAGTAGATCCTCATATTACTTTTCCGGATGTTGGTTGTTCTTTACCTAAAAGTATTTCCAATAATTTAGTTTTAGCAATATCATCTTCCCCTAAAAGAACCATTTTTTCTCCAGGTAAAATATCGAAAGATAAATTATCAAATAAAATTTCTCCAGTTTCAGGGTTTTTATAAGATAATTCTTCAACTCTTAAAATTTGTTTTCCTGGTTGTTTAAAAATATCAAATCTAATAAAAGGATATTTTCTAGAAGAAGGTTTTATTTCCTCTAATGTAATTTTTTCTAATGATTTTTTTCTAGAAGTAGCTTGTGAAGATTTAGAAGCATTAGCTGAGAATTTTGCAATAAATGCTTGTAATTTTGCAATTTGTTCTTCTTTTTTAGCGTTAGAGTTTTTTTGCATTTCTCTAATTAATGCAGATGATTCTTTTCAAAAACTATAGTTACCTGTAAACATTTTAGCCTCACCAAAATCGATATCAACAATATTTGTACATACTTGATCTAAAAAATCACTATCGTGAGAAACTACAATAACAATATTTTGATATTCAACTAAAAAGTTTTCTAATCATTTAATAGCTTTTAAGTCTAAATGGTTTGTTGGCTCATCCATTATTAAAATATCTGGATTTCCAAATAAAGCCTTAGCTAAAAGAACTTTAACTTTTTGAGAAGCTTTTAAATCGCTCATTTTTACATTTCATTTTTCTTTAGGAATATCTAAACCAGCTAGTAAAATTTGAGCATCGTTTTCAGCGTTTCATCCACCCATCATTCCGTATTTTTCTTCTAATTCTCCGGCTTTTGTGTAATCTTCTTCTGTTGAATTAGGATTTTCGTAAATAGCGTTTTTTTCTTGTTGTATTTTAAAAAGATCTTCATTTCCCATTATAACTACATCAGTAACATTATAATCATTATACATATTATGATCTTGACTTAATACAGAAATTCTTTGATTTTTATCTTTAATTATTTCTCCAGAAGTTGATTCTATTTGTCCTGAAATAATTTTTAAAAAAGTGGATTTTCCAGCTCCGTTTGCTCCAATTATTCCGTATGTATTACCTTCTGTAAATTTTAAGTTAACATTATCAAATAATTTTTTATCATAAAAAATCTTTGATAGATTTTTAATTTCTAACATTTATTACTCCTTTTTATTTAATAATTTTATTTTATATATCTTTAAAGTAAATAAATTGCTAAATTACTTATTAATATTTAGAAATTTTATTTATAAAAAATGCTTTATTTTTTACTTGTAAATTATACTATTTTATTTTTTAAAATAAAAAAGAGAGTAAAATTAATAAAATGAAGAATAAGGATTTTTGAAAGGTTTTTTTATTTATAATTAAAGTCACATTTATTGGCTTTGGTGGTGGAAATGCACTAATGCCAATAATAAAAAAATATGCAGTAGAAGAAAATAAATGAATTACAGAAAAAGAATTTAATGATGCTATTATTGCTGTTAATTTAATTCCAGGTCCTGCTGTTATTGAAATGTTATCTTATATTTCTATAACTAAACTAGGAAAACTTTTAGGAACATTAGTAGTGCTTTTAGCGGTTATGCCTCATGTTATTTTGTCAATGATTTTATTTTATTTATCTAATTTCTTACCAATAAAATATCTTTTTGTTCTTAATGTAGCTGTACTGCCTGTATTAATAGGAGTTATATTAGTATTTGCTTATAGATATTTTAAAACGAGTTTTAAAAATCTAACTTTATCAATTTGAATAGCCTTATTTATGGTCAGCTTAGCATTTTGTTTATTTGTACCAGCGCCTTTTAATATACCAGCCATTCCTTTAATTATTGTTATACTTTTTGTATTTATATTTGAGTTTATAAAGGCAAAAAGAAAGGTCAAAAAATAATGTTATCAGCTATTATTTTTTCATTGATTGCTATTGTAATAATAGGGATAATAGTTTTTGGTGGTGGTCAAGTTTTTATGCCTATATATCAAAACTTTTGACTTTTTATTTCTAATAAATTTGATCTTAATATAACCCAAGAAAAAATTGATACCATTTTTACAATAACAAATTCAACTCCAGGAGTTGTTTCAACTAAGTTCGCTGCTTTTACCGGAATTTTGATTTCAAATGGAGCATGATGAGGATGAATTGTTTCTTTACTTACGTATTTGGTTTTTTGTTTACCTTCTGTATTTTTAATGATTTTGTCTGTAAAACTTATAAAAAATACAGAAAAAAATAAGTATTTAAAAAAAGTGATCACTTTTTTAAATCCAGTTATTAGTGGTATTTTAATAGCGTTAGCTATTCAACTTTTTATAGCAATCACTTTCCCTAATGTGTACTTTAATAATTTAGATTTAAATTATTTCGGTTTTAAAAATAGCGATAAAACAGTTTTCTTTTCTGGTTGAAGATTTATTGCATTAATTATTTATTCATTATCTTTTATTGTTTTTTCTATACTGTGAAGCATTAAGAAAAAACCTATTATTTATTTAATTATTATTTCTGTATTGTGTGCTTTTATTGTTTTTCAACCTTGATTATAAAAGGAGAGTTATGTTAGAAAAAATAAAAAAAATAGTACCGGAAAGTCCTGGTGTATATTTATGAAAAAATAAAGAACAAGAAACAATATATATTGGTAAATCCAAAAATTTAAAAAATAGAATGAGTCAATATTTTAAAGGAACCAAAAATTCTCGTTATACATACAAAATGGTAGAAGAAATTGTGAGTTTTGAATTTTTTGTAACTAAAAATGAAAAAGAAGCCCTTTTATTAGAATTAGATTTAATTACAAATCAAAATCCTAAATATAATATCTTATTAAAAAATAATAAAAGATATCCTTATTTAGTAATTAAAAAAGGCAAAAAATTAACTATAAAAATCGAAAATGAATACAAAAAAGAAAAAAGTAGTTTTTATTTTGGACCTTTTCCTCCAAATTATGGATTATCATACATTTCAGATTATTTAAAGCAACATTTCTTATATGAAAACGGATTAGAAATTGATGAAAAAAAATGAAACCCCACATTAGTTGAAGAAAAATATGCAAAAATAAAAGAAATACTAACAAAAAATCAAAAATCTTTTGCTTTATACTTAGAAAAAAAATATAAAGAGTATATTTTGGATGACAATAAATTAGAATTAGCTCTTCAAATTAGAAAATTTAAAGAAAATTTAGAAAAGAATACAGATCAGGAACAAAATATACAACTTCAAATTGAAGAAGATGTAGATTTTTTTGATATAAGAGAATTCAAAAATTCATATAGTATATCAGTATTTTCTTTTAGATATGGGAATTTATTGTCCATACAAAAGGAAAATTACAAAAAAAGTCTAGAACTAAACTTTTTCCTTTTAGAATATTTAGAAAAGTATTATCAAACCCATTTTCTACCAAATAAAATTGTATTAAATAATCAATTTGAAAATAACAATTTTTCTTTGTTAGAAGAAAATATATTTAAAAAAATAGTCTTTCCTAAAAAAGGAACATTTAAAAAAGTTAGTGAATGAATTGAAGAAAATAGTAAAAAAGAAATTGAAAATACAAAATTCTTAGAAGAAGAGAATAAAAAAGAAGAAATATTGCTAGATTTACAAGAAAAATTAGGATTAAAAAAGTTAAACAATTTTATCATTATAGATAATTCATTTGAAAGACATAGATTTCCTGTAAGTGTAATTTTATTTTATAAAAATGGAGAAAATATAGAAAAACATAATTTTCTAAAATTTCATAATAATTTAAACTATAGCTCAGATGATAAATTTATAAATTTAGGAATAAAAGAGTTTTTTAACAAAAACAGTAAATTAAAAATTGATTTAATTTTTGTCGATGGTGGTCAAATTCAGATTAATTCAGCTCTAAAAGCTTTAGAAATAAACAATATTCCTGTTTTTGGTCTAAAAAAAGATGATAAACACAAAACAAAAGAAATAGTAGATATTAATAATAAAAAATATGTAGTGAAAGAAAACACTTTTCTTTTCTTATCTAATATTCAAGAAAAAGTTGATGAAATAGCGAAAAAATTTCATAATAAATTAAGTAATAGTTATTTAAAAAGTAGGTAAAAATGGAAGAAATTAAAATTATTGAAATAGATGGTTATAAAGTAAAAACTATTGTAAATAAACCTAAATATTCCAGAACTTATATACATATAAGAAAAGGAATTTTACACGTTTATCCGTCGATAAAAATTTCTAGCGATGATGAACTTTTTGAAAAAATAGCGAAATATTTTAGAAAAAATAAAGAACTATATCTAAATTATTCTCCTGAAAAAATAAACTTAGAAGAGAAAATATTTTATTTATTAGGTGAAAAAATTGAATTTAATATAACACAAAATGGTAAATCAATAGTTTTTAGTTGTAAAAAAATACTTGTAGAGGATAAATTATTTAGATCTTTAGCAGCTGTAAAAAAGTTTTTGAAAAATTATTGCGAAGAGAAACTATTGCAACATTTAATTATTAGAACAAATGAAATAGAAAATCAACTAGTTAGAATTCATCATCCGGTATCTATAAATAAAACTTTTAGATATGCATATGCCAGGCATACTAGATTAGGTAAAAAATGTTTGAGAATTGAATATAAACCATCTATTTTTGCTTATTCTAAAGAAATAATAGATTCAATAATATTTCATGAATTAACACATTGTTTATATTCTGCTCATAAAAAAATGTTTTGAAAAACTTTATTTTCTTATTATCCTGAAGAAAAATATAAACTATATGATAAAAAACTAGCATTAAATAATTTCAAATAAATTTAAAAAATATTTTACATTTTTAAATTTTGTGGTAATATATATACAAGCGACCATAGCAAAGGGGATCACCTGATACCATTCCGAACTCAGTAGTTAAGACCTTTTACGCCGAAGATACCAGAGATGGGAAAATAGGGAGTTGCTGCTTTTTTTATACCTTTTTTTGAAATAAGCAACTCTCTTAAAATTAATTTTTAGTTTTTAACATTGTAAATTGAAAATTTTCATTTTTTTTTAATACTTTTTAAATTTTTACTAAAACATAAATATTTTATTTTTTAACTAGGATAATGCTGTTTTGTATTAAACTTGATTTAAAAAATATTAATAAAAAATTTCTCTTTTTTGCATTTTTTAATATCATTTATTTTCTATATATAAAATATAAGAAACAATTGGAGAATTATGCCTAAAAATAAAAAAACTTTTATTCCTTTAATAGCGACAATGACAATGCCGATATTTGGTATTATTTCATGTGGCAATAATGATGATTTTTCACGAAATAATGATCAAAAAAATGGAGAACAAATATATAAATCTAATGAATTGTTTGTTAATAAATTGAATAATGAAAGACTTGAAATTTCAGATAATACAATTTCTAAAATAAAAGAATTTGCTTTTGACAATATCATTAAAAAACAAGATGACGAAACAATAAATATAGAAGAATTGCCAAAAAGTGTAATTATTTTAAATTCACAAGGATTTTACGAAAATAAAAAGGTAACTTGAAACTTAATCGATAATACAAAAGCATTTGACGGATTAGAAATCTTTGGAAATGTAGAAGATAAACCTGAACTTAAAGCTAAAACAATAATAATTACAAGTAATCAAACTAATCAAGATATTTCAGATTCTATTTTATTAGATGATTTTTTAAAAATCAATATACAAAAATCTACTAGAGATGGTTCTAATTCTGGTTCAAATCTTAATAATTTACTAGATAGATCTGATTCTTCTGAAAGTACAGGCTCAATGTGACATAATTGATGGGTTTTTGGAAAAAAACAAAACAACAATATAATCTTTAATTCCGAAACTTTTTTGAATATAAACAAATTAGAAGTTATTTTTGGTAATCCAGGAGATGCTAAAATCAGTAATAAAGTTCCAAAAGAAATTAGAATCAAATATTCAGATGATGGTGTTAATTTAAAAGAAGTAAAAAATCAAAATTTAATAACTGCGGAAGAATTAGGAGAATTTGGTAAACACCACACATGAAACGGTTCTTCAAAAGTATTTAGTATTAATTTTTCACCTATTAAAACTAAATGAATAAATTTTACTTGAGTAGCTCCACAAAATAATAACAATCAAGATTTAGCTATAGCAATAACAGACATGAAATGATTTGGAAAAATTAGTCAAAATAAAAAGGAAGATATAAATATTAATAGTGAAATAGAATTAATAAATTTTGAAAATAAAAATTTTATACTAAATAGCAATAATCAAACTTTTAAAGTAAACAATTTACCTAATGATATTTCAATTAAAAGTAAATCTACTTTTGTTCAAAAAGAAGAAATTTTTTCTAATGAGAATACTAAAATATATAAATTAATTTCCAATAATGATCTTAATATTAAAAATGTTTACACATTAATTTTTAAAAAGGAAAATGAATAAAATGAAAAACAAAAAAATAAAAAAGAAATTAGCATTTTTATTAACTTTAGCTAGTACTGCAACACTTCTTTCATGTTCAACAAGTGAATTAAATCAAGAACAAAAAGGAAATAAAGAAAATAGTCAAGAATTTAAAGAAATAGAGAAATATTTCTCTGATAATGATAGTTCTATCTTTTCTACTATTAAAGAAACGGTTTTAAAAGATTATTTTAGTCAAAGTTTTAATAAAAAAGATTTTAATTCTAGTTTAATTTCTTTTCTTTCTTATTATAAAAAAATCTTCGATTTAAAAGTTGAAAATTCTATTATTAATGATTTAAAAATTAATGAATTTAATAAAGAAGAAATATCTCAAAAATTGTTGTCTTATGACAAAATAGTTAACACAAACTTTTTAATTTTTAAAAACGTAAATGAAATTTTGGTTAAAGATATTGAAGATACATATGTTAAGTTATTAGAAAACAATAAGGCATTAAAATTAGTTAATGATAACTATGTGGATTTTATTAATTTAATTATTGATTCAGAAGTTAATGCTTCATTATTTTCAACTTATTTAAAAAATAATTTTATTGAAATAATTAATTT
The DNA here is from genome assembly GCF_024918955.1 of Mesomycoplasma molare. Lineage (NCBI taxonomy): Bacteria > Bacillati > Mycoplasmatota > Mycoplasmoidales > Metamycoplasmataceae > Mesomycoplasma > Mesomycoplasma molare. The sequence goes on along the minus strand of NZ_CP103423.1, from coordinate 781,574 downwards.
CAATAAAAAAGATGAAACTTTAAAAAATATAATTTCTTTAAATAAAAACTTACTTTTCATAAATGATTTATTTTTAGAATTTAAAAATCATATTAATAAATTGAATACAGAAAAAGAAGAATTCGAAATATTAAAAGCTTCAATAGTAAAAGAAAATGATCTAACAAGTTTGATTGCTAAAGCAGAAAAAATAAAGAAATCTATTTTAGATAAAATTAAAGAAAACAATCTTGTTTCAGAAGGAATTTCAAAAGAAAAAGAAAAATTATTGAATGAAATAGAGAATGATAGTTTTCTATCAGAAGAAGAAAAAAATAATTTCAAAGAAAAACTTAATAACATTAATTCTTCAACAGAAATTAAAGAATTTATAAAAGAGTTAGATAATTTTAAAAATGATTTAAAAAATAAAATAAATGAAATAATCAACGATGAAAGTTATTTAAATATTTTTTCAAAAGAAGATTATGAAATTTTTAAATTTTATTTACACACTATAGATACAAAAGAAAAATTAACAGATTTTAAGAATAATTTAACCCTTTTAAAAGAAAAAATAACCCTTTTAAAAAATAAAATCCAAGAAATCGAAAATAATATAAATAATAATTCATTAAAACCAGAAACTGCATTGGAATACTATAAAAACAAAGTAAAGGTAGATTATTTATTAAAAGATGAAAAAATTAAACTAAATAATTTATCAAATTTATCAGTTTTTAACGAAAATATAGATAATATTTTAGAAGAAATAAATTTAGTTATTAATAATGATAGTAGTATTAGCGCAAGCGGGAAAACTTTAATTGATTTATTTAGAGAAGAAGCAACAGCAAATTTAACTTATAACTTAAAAGAAAATTTAGATCATTTTGATCTAAATAATTATCTATATTCTGCTTCTATTAATGACAAAAATAATAAAATGTATTTAAACGACGGAGATACAGAAACTATTGATTATGAGATAAAAAACATTTCTTTAAAGAGTGAAAATATAAATGTATTGAATTTGATTATAAAAGCTAGTTTAAAATCTAATCCAAACATTTTTGTTGAATTGCAAAAAGAATTGTCAGGGTTTAATCCAAATAATGATACAAATTCTGTTTTAAATAGTATTAATCCATTAGATATTGATGAAATTTTTAATGTTGATTATAATAAAATAAATCTTTATTCTGAAAGTGAATTTTCATCTCTTTCAATTGACGAGTTAAGTGAGATATTTAGCAAAAAAACAGAAGGAATAGGTAGATTTTTTACTTATAAAATTGCTAATTTTATAGAACTAAGTGATCAAAAAGTTAAATTGAATATTTCTATTGAGCACAATGGAAATTCTGTAAAAAATATTCAATTGTTAACTAAAAATGTAGTTACTTTTAGACCAGAAAATAAAACAAAAGAAGAAATCAAAGATGAACTAGATTTAGCTGAAACTTTAAAGATTATAAATGGAGATATTAAACTATTTTTATCAGCATTGAAATTTAAGAAAGATTCACTAAAAAATCATAGTTATTATATGGCTAAAGAAGCTATAAAAGCGTTTGAAAATGAATATATAATGCCGAAGTTTGGTAAATATGAAGTATATATAAAAAATATTGCTACATTTGACAATAATAATGGTTATGTTTTTGCAAGACTTTCATACAAAGAAAATGGTGAAATCAAACCTAATGCACCAACTTCTAGTCAAAAAGTGATTTACAATTTTAGAAAAATTAATTTTGAAGATATAAATCCTATTAATAATAAATATTTCCAAGAAGAAGATTTTATTAATAAAGATACACAACAAATACCTGCAGAAGATGTCGAAATCTTTAATAACTTAACAGAAGCTAATTTTTCATATCGTTTAGCTGCCGGAAAAACTTACAACGCTGATGATTTTATTAAATATAGATCTTTAAATATAAAAAACTTTATAGAACAAGAGGCGTTTAGAAAATTTGAATATTTTATAACTTTATCTGCGGCTTCAAACAAAAAAGCTAATAATTTAGATAATGAAGATTTTTTAGATTTAAATGTTGGAATTTATGATAAAGACATAGTAATTCAAGATGATAGTGCGGCAATTACAAAAATAAAAAATAATTATTTTGTTTATGCATTTGACTTTAAATTAATAGGAAGAAGAGGATTAGAATTTAAATTAGGTTTTATAAATAAAAAGAACCCTAATTTAAGATATAAATTAGATAAAACATTTTCTTTAATAAACTTGGTAAATGATTATGAACAAGCACTTTATCCAGAAGTTATGCTAAATAATATAAAATATAGCGATTTATCGATAGATCAAAGCGCTTTATCTTCAAAAAGGGCATTTGAATTCAAAAATGACTTGGAATCTTTAAATAGCGCCATTACTTTAAAAACAAATGATGAATATTTAGAATATAAAGGGTTTAAGTTAAACAAAAACAATTTTAAAATAATTGATATTAAAAAAATAAAAAATGATGAAGCATACATTAGATTTGGTACTTTTAAATATGATTATTCATTAAATAAAGATAAAACAATTAAAAGAGAAAAAGTTGAAATTAAAGGAAGCAATTGATACAAAATCTCAGGATTTGCATTAGCTGAAATTAATGAAAATAATCCTAATGAAAATTTAGACTTTAATAATTCTAATTTAGAAACAACTTTTGAAAACAGTACTACAATTAAAAGAAAAAGAGTAATTGAACAATATTGAAAAGATTTAACTTGAACTTTAAATGAAGAATCAAATGTTGCATCATGATTGTTTGATAAAAAATACATTGAAAAAACATTGTTAAATAACTCTTTTAATAGAAAACTAAATTTCCATATTTATGGATATAGATTTATAAATGATTTTAGAAAAAATGCAAGAATTAATTCTAAAATTGATGGTATAAATTTTACAGTTAACTTTGATGAATTATTAGAAAAAGGAACATTAATTGAAGAATTTACTATTCCTAGAACAACTTTAAAAAATAATTCAATTCCTGAAGTAAAAATAAAAGCAATTTTTAATTGAAACGAAGAAAAAGGTATAAAAGTTGCACTAGTTATTTTAGGGAACTCAAATAAAATAGTTATTTCACAACCTGAGAGTTTAACTTTTGCAGAAAATGAAGTTTTTAAACCTGAACAAGCTTTTGTTATGCTACCAGCAGGTGCGAAAGTTAGTTTAGAATATAGCAATTCTATTGAAGAAGAAGAATTTATTGAAACTAATAAATTCAATTACAACGACGTTGATTATAATCAATTAAATCAACCTATTTTATTTTCAAACAATATAGATCAAATTTTAAATAGAGAAGTTTACTTCCCTAACCAAAATGTGCCGTTCAAATTAAATAATGGTTATTTAATGGATTTAGATCCAATTAGATTTAAAACTCAAAGAGAAAATAAATTTGTATCTGGTATTTGGAATAGAACTATGAGATATACTCAAGGAACAGCGACAATGATCGGGAAAGTAAATGATGACCCTAATGATGGAAGATTTTATTTTTTAACAAATCATCATGTTCAAGGAATGGATGACCAAATAAACAATTGATCTGACTATAGTGGCGATAATTTCTTAAAAGAATATACTAATAAAAATTCAAAAACTAAATTTAAATATTATCTAACTGTACCATATGAATATATTAGAAATAATATAAACCCAGGCCCTTCAACAGATGGTGCTGGTTGAGGTATAAATTATGTAAGTGATACAGAAAAAAATCCTGGTTTTGAAGTATCTACAACTTTCGTATGAACAGGACAAAAACAATTAGATAAAAAGACCGGAACTAATGAGATAAATGCAGACTTAACAATAGTTATTTGAGATGTAAAACCCATTATAAAGGCGCTTAAAGAAAGAGGTATGATGCATGCCGCTAAACATTTAGAAAATTGGTTTAATTTAAAAAAATTGTCCTTTAATTGAGAAGCTTCGAAATATTCCTTTATACCCGGACCACATACTAAAGATATTGCTCATATTGGATTCCCTTTAGGAGATCAAAGTGGTTATATAAATCATAGAGCAAAAACTTCAGAAAATTCAGTTACAGTAAATATTCAAAATGACTATGCATTCGTTCGTATAACACAAGGAAACTCTGGTACAGGATTTTTTATGGGAGAAAATGAATACGTATCTACACTTTATGGCGGGCATTTAGGAACGGAACTTTTTGGAAGAAATTATGATACAGAAAATTATAATTATTTCGGTATTAATTGAAACAACGAAGATCCTCTAAGCTTAAAAAATAACAGATCTTTTGCGTCAATGATAATAAGAGCGAATGCTCAAAATCCAAACCTTTATGATTTACCTTGATTTTTAAAATCAGCAAAATCTAATAACTAAAATATCTAGTAAAAATGCTAGATATTTTTATTAATTTAATTTCTTAAAAATCATTGTATTAAATAAAAAAAATGTATAATTTAATAATTATATTATTAAGTCTTGAAAGAATTATGATTAAAGGAGATATATGAGTAAAGAATATGGTGCAAGTAGTATACAATCTTTAGAAGGTCTAGAAGCTGTTAGAAAACGTCCTGGAATGTACGTGGGCGGAACTGGTATAGTAGCATTACATCACTTAATTTGAGAAATTGTTGATAATGCTGTGGACGAAAGTTTAGCTGGATTTGCTAATACAATTGAAGTTGTTCTAACAAAAGATGGTTATGTAAAAATAAGTGATAATGGTAGAGGTATTCCGGTTGATATTCATCCTAAGCACGGCGTATCTGCAGCAGAAGTAGTTTTAACTGTTTTACATGCAGGTGGAAAATTTGACAGTAATGCATATAAAGTTTCAGGAGGACTACATGGTGTTGGTGCTTCAGTTGTAAATGCTTTAAGTTCCCACTTAAAAGTTTGAATAAAAAGAGATAAAAAGATATATTTTCAAGAATTTATTAATGGTGGTAAAAAAGTTGAAGATCTAAAACCGATAGGTGATTGCCTAGAAAATGAAACTGGTACTACAATTATGTTTAAACCCGATTTTGAAATAATGGAAAAACATGATTTCAAATTAGATACTGTAATTGATAGAATAAAACAAACCGCTTATTTAACTAAGGGATTAAAATTCATAGTCGAAGATGAAAGAGTAAACATTAAAAAAGAATTTTATTTTGAGGGCGGAATAATTGATTATATTTCCGAGTTAACAAAAGGATATCAAAAAATTACAGAGAATTCTATTTATGCGGAAGGTGTTTTTAATTTAGGTGAAGAAAAATCAACTGATATAAACGTAGAAGTAGCGTTGCAATACGTTTCAGAGGATAGAGAAGAAATTCTAACTTATGCAAATAACATTTATAACAAAGAAGGCGGAACCCACGAAACAGGATTATTCGACTCACTTTCAAGAATTTTAAATAATTATGCTTTTGAAAATAAGTTTCTAAAAAATGAAACTGATAAATTTTCAAGAGAAGATCTAAAAGAAGGAATGTTTGTTGTTATTTCTATAAAACATAGTGATCCAATGTTTGAAGGACAAACTAAAGGGAAATTAATCAACAAAGATGTAAGACCAGCTGTAAATAAAATATTTTCAGAAGTATTTGAAAGATTTTTAAATGAAAACCCTAGTGAAGCTAGAAAAATAATTGAAAGAAATTTACTTGCTCAAAAAGCTAGAAAAGCAGCTGCTTCCGCAAGAGAAGCTACAAAAAGAAAGAACCCATTTGAAGTTGGTTCTTTACCAGGAAAATTAGCAGACTGTTCTACCAAAAATGCAGAAATTGCAGAATTATATATAGTTGAGGGAAATTCTGCTGGTGGTAGTGCTAAAATGGGTAGAGATCGTCATTATCAAGCCATTTTACCTTTAAGAGGTAAGGTTATTAACTCTCAAAAAACAAGTGATGAAAAAGTATTTAAAAACGAGGAAATCCTTTCTTTAATTACTGCTTTTGGCACAGGAATTGGACCGGAGTTCAATATAAATAAATTAAGATACCATAAAATAGTTATCATGACAGACGCCGATGTCGATGGAGCTCACATTAGAACTTTACTTCTTACTTTTTTATATAGATATTTTAAACCTTTAATTGAATATGGTTTTATTTATATAGCACAACCTCCTTTATACAAAATTTCTTATAACAAAAAAGATGAATATGCCTATAATGATGCTCAAAAAGAAGAAATTTTAAGTAAAATAGGAGATAGTAAATTTTCTATTCAAAGATATAAAGGGCTAGGAGAAATGGATCCTGAACAATTGTGAGAAACTACAATGGACCCAGCAGCTAGAAAAATGCTTCAAGTTCAAATTAAAGACGCCATGATTGCTTCACAAGTGTTTGAACAGCTAATGGGTGAAGAAGTTTTACCTAGACGTGAATTCATTGAAGAAAATGCTAAATTTGTTAAAAATATAGATTTATAAGAAAAAAGTAATATTTGAAATTATAAAATTTAAAATCAAGTGTAAAGTTTAGAAATAAAACACTTGATTTTTATTTCAAAATTACTAATTTAAAAGTAAATAAAAAATAAGCACATTTGCTTATTTAAATAGGTCATTTGTGATATGGTGCCAACAACAGGAATCGAACCTGCGACCCCATCCTTACCATGGATGTGCTCTACCTACTGAGCTATGATGGCATTCTAAATAATATTATACTAAAAAAAATGAAGGTGATAAATATGATGCGTTTTTTTGCTATAAAAAAAGAAGGTAATATTTTTACTTTTTCAAAAGAAACACTTTTACATTTAAAAGTAGCTAGAATTAAAAATGAAAAAATAATATGTTTATTTGAAGAAAAGTTTTACATTTGTCATTTTAAGGATAATGTTGCAATTATAGAATCTGAATTAAAAGAAAATCATGAATATGAAAATCCTGTAATAATAGCTAGCGCAATTATAAATACAAAAAGATTTGAATGATTAATTCAAAAAGCCACAGAATTAGGAGCTACAGATTTATATCCGATTTATACAGAAAATGTTGAACAAAAATTAGGAAATGATATTCAAAAAAAAGTAGAACGTTGAAATGAAATAGCAAAAAATTCAACCCTACAATCATTTAGAAATAAAATAATGAAAGTTCATAATCCTGTCAAATTTAAGGAAATATTAAATTTAAAAGTTAAGAATAAATTTATTGCTCATGAAAAAGAAAAAGCAACAAATTATCAGTACTTTTTTCCACAAGACTCTATATTTTTAATAGGACCAGAAGGTGGTTTTAGCAATAATGAAATAAAAGAAGCTAAAGAACATAATTTTGAACCAATAAGCTTAGGTAAAAGAATATTAAGAGCAGAAACTGCACCACTTTTAATTTTATCTAGAATTAAAGAAAATATATAAAATAAAGTAAAATTTGAATATGAAAAAAATTAAAGCTACATTTAATGATCAGGGAAGAACTTTGTTTAAATTTTTAATAAAATATCTCAATAACGTTCCTTTATCAAAAATTGAAAAATTATTTAGATTAAAAGATGTAAAAATTAATGGTAAAAGAACAAATGATAAAAAATACAAAATAAAAGAAAATGATCTGATCGAAATTTATGGAATTGATAATCAACTAATGAATTCTAGTTTTATAAATGAAAACTCTTATAGCAACATAATAAGAAATTTCGAAATTATATATGAAGATAAAAATATTCTAATTATAAATAAGGATGAAAAAACAGCAATTCATAGTGAAGAAAATAGTTTAGATTTCCAAGTATTAAAATATTTAAAATTTAAGCAAATAGATTCCTTTATACCTTCGCATATAGGGAGAATTGATAAGAACACTTCAGGAATTGTTGTTTATGCAAAAAATTATAATTCTTTAGTTCAGCTTAAAGAGAAACAAAGTTTTTTTGAAAAAATTTATATTTTTAAATCAGACATAATAATAAATGAAAAAACAAAAACTTCTTTTTATCTAGAAAAAGATGATAAAAAGAGAAAAATGAAGGTAGTAGAAAAATCTAAAGACTTAGCTATAACTGAGTTTTTCATGGAAAATAACAAAAAATTAGCTAAATTAATAACGGGTAAAAAACATCAAATTAGAGTTACATTATCAAAAATGGGTTTTCCAATCTATGGCGATAAAAAATACGGAGGAAAAAAAGATTTTAGACTATTTTTACATTCTTATAGAATAAAGTTTAATAACTTAACAGATGAATTAGATTATTTAAATAATAAAGAATTTATTTGTTTTCCAAAATGATAGGAGATAGCAATGAAGAGAGAAAAAATAATTGAATTAGCCAAAATATTAAAATTAATTCCAACTGAAGAAGTAATAGAATCATTAGAAAAAGAATTTGAAGAAATAAATAAAATGTTAGAAGAATTTAAACAAATTGATGTAACTAATATTGAACCACTAACAAGATTAACAGAAGTTCAACCTTTTTCTTTAACAAGAGAAGATTTAGAAAAAGAAAATAGTAATAATAAAGAAATTTTACTTAAAAATGCATCAAATAAAAATGAAGATTATGTCGTAATTGAAAGGGTAATAAATGATTAAAAATAAAGGAAATTTTGAATCAGCTTTTAAAGAATTAAGTAATAATACAAATAATTCTGTTTCTTTTTTATTTGATAAAAAAATAAATCAAAATAGCGGTATTTTAAGTGATACAGTTTTTACAATAAAAGATGTTTTTGCAACCAAAAATGCTAAAACGCAAGCTTCTTCACTTTTACTAGAAGATTTCTATCCATCTTATGATGCTACAGTAGTAAAAAAACTTATAGAAAACGGAGCTATTCCTGTTGCGAAGGTTCATAACGATGAATTAGCATTAGGTGGAGAAGGAATATATTCATATTGAGGGAATATTACTAATCCTTTAGATTCAAAAAGAAAAGTAGGGGGATCTTCATCTGGTTCAGCAGCTACTTTAACAGAAAATATTTCTTTTGCTTTGGCTTCAGATACAGGAGATTCAGTTAGATTACCTGCTTCATTTATAGGAAAGGTTGGTTTTAAACCTAGTTATGGCGCAGTGTCTAGATTTGGAATGTTTGCTTATGCTTCTTCTTTAGATACAGTGGCTTGATTTTCTCATAACGTAAATGATATTATAGAAGTTTCTAAGGTACTATATGGAAAAGATGAAAACGACCTTACTTCTAAAGATTTAAAAATTAAAAACGACCTCACTTCAAAAAAACCACTTAAATTAGCTTATTTAGACATTGATAAGAAATTATTAAGTGAAGACGTATATAAATCTTATTATCTTCTTGTAGAAAAATTAAAAGAAAAAACTAAATTAAAATCAATTAAACCAGATGTTCATTTATTTAAAGCTATAAAACCTGTATATGATATTATTTCTTATTCAGAAGCTTCATCAAATTTGTCTAATTTAAATGGTATAGCATTTGCTAAAAGAAAAGGTGGTTCTGATTGAAGTGAAATAATGACTCAAGTTAGATCTAAAGGTTTTGGAAAAATGGTTCAAAGAAGACTAATTTTAGGTTCATACTTTTTAGAAAAAGATAACCAAGAAGAATTATTTTTAAAAGCGCAAAAAATAAGAAGATTAATTAAAAATTATTTTGACAAAATTTATAGTGAATATGATGCTCTTATTTATCCAGCTTCACCAAGTATTGCTCCATTATTTGGTTCAAAAGAAAAATATGACTATATGGATTATATTTTAACTTCTTCTAATTTAACAGGAAGTCCTTCTTTAACTTTAAAATTAGGTGAAGATAAAAAAAATAACTTACCTTTCAATATAGCTATAGATTCTAAAATTGATAATGATGAAAATTTACTTTCATATGCATTATGATTAGAAAAAGAAATAAAAGAGGTGGAAAATGAGTAAATATAATGTAGTTATTGGAATTGAAATTCATTTAGAACTAAATACTCAAACAAAAATGTTTTCTCCTGCAAAAAATTCATTCCATTCATCACCTAATACAAATATAGATTTAATTGATTTAGCTTATCCCGGAACATTGCCTTTAGTTAATAAAGAATCAATAATAAAAGCAATTAAGTTGGCAAAAGCATTAAAAATGGAAATTGATAATGAAATTCATTTTGATAGAAAAAATTACTTTTATCCAGATCTACCCAAAGGATTTCAAATAACACAACAATTTAGACCAATTGGAAAAAACGGAAAAATTAGTTTCAAAATTAATGATAATGATTCTGAAATTTCTATTGAAAGAATTCATTTAGAAGAAGATACAGCAAAACAAATTCATACTACTGATGGAACTTTTTTAGACTACAACAGAGCAGGAGTCCCTTTAATTGAAATAGTTTCTAACCCTGTAATTAGCAGTGGAGAACAAGCTGCAAAGTATGTTGAAAATATTGCAAAAATTTCAAAATATTTAAATATATCAGATGCAAAATTAGAAGAAGGTTCTTTAAGGGCTGATATTAACATCTCATTGAATGAAAAAGGAAAACCTTTTGGAACAAAGGTCGAAATTAAAAATATTAACTCTTTATCAAATATTAAAAAAGCAATCGAATTAGAAATTAAAGAGCAAGAACAAAAGTTAGATAACGGAGAAAAAATATTACAACAAACTAAGAGATTTGACGATAATTTACAACAAAACATAGTTATGAGAGAAAAAACTGGAGCAATTGATTATAGATATTTTCCAGAACCTAATATTCCTGTAATTAAATTAGAAAAAGATTTCATTGAAAATATTCAACTTCCAAAATTACATTGAGAATGAGAAGAAGAATTAAAATCTTGAAAAATAAAAGAAAATTACATTGAACAGCTGTTAAATAACATAGATTGATTATTATTTTTTTCAAAAATCACTTTTCCAGATAAAGAAAAAGTTTCAAAATTTTTCTTTTCAGAAATAGTTCCTTATATAAAAGAAAAAGGAATAGAAAAATTAAATATTCAAATAAATGACATTGAAAATATTTTACTTTTAGAACAAGAAGGGAAAATTTCCTCTAAACAAAGTAAAGAACTTGTAAGTTATAAAGAAAATGAAAATTTATCAATAGAAGAATTAATTAAAAAATATAATATTATTCAAATTGATAATGATTCTTTAATTTATGAAATTATTGATAAGCATATATTAAACAATCCAGAACTATTAAATGAATATATAAATAGACCTGAAAGAGTAATGAAATTCCTTTTAGGACAAATTATGAAAGAAACTAAAGGACAAGCTAATCCTCAAAAAGCTAACAAGATGACCTTAGAATATATAGAAAACAAAATAAAAGGAAAAAATGAATAAGAAGAAAAAAATAATAATAACTACATCTGCCTTATTATTGCTTTTAGTTAGTGGTACAGCTGCCGGTATAACAGCATCAGTTTTATCTTCAAATAATTCAAATGATAAAATTGATGAACTCAAAAAAAGTAAAATGATCTATAATGAATTACTAAATTCTAAAACAATATTTTGAACAGAAAAATTAAAAGAAACAATTTTAAATTTACAAGAATCATCAAAAGCTGAAAATAATCTTAAATATTTCGAATTGGAATTTGTTAATAAATTTAGGACAATGTTAGTTAATTTAACTTCTTGAAATGAAAATTACAAAAAGTTAAATGAAACAAAGATTAATTCTGAATTTAAATCTATTTTAGACGATGCATTAACATATAGTTTTCAAAATTTATTAAACGAATTTGATAAAGAAATAAAAGAATTAAATGTTGAAAATTTAAATTTAGACATTGTAATAAATAAAGATTTTATAAAAATCGAAGAACAAGAAAAAGAGATTAAAAAATATTTAGAAACAGTTAAAAATAATGAAGATTATTTCAATAGAATAATTGATGCAAAAAACACTAATTTATTTACTGAAACTTTCTTTCAAAGCGTTTTAAACAATGCCAAAAATGATTTAGTTAAAAACAAGGATTTCCAAAATTCTGCAGAATTATTTGAAAATATCGCTTCTATTATAAAGAGAAATAATGAAATTATAAAATCTTATGATTCAAAATATCAAGATGATGCCAAATATCAAGAATTAAAAAATGAATATTTAAAATATATAGAAAATGATAAATTAAATTCTTCAATAATTAGCCCAGAATTAAAAGAAAATCTAGAAAAAACTTACAATGACATTAAAGCTTATATAACATCGAAATCTGAAAATGATCCAGAGTTAAAAGCACTCAAGTTAAGCACTAAAGAAAAAGTTGCTAATTTTAATTTTTTAACAGATTTACACAAACAAAAATACAATGAAGATATTGATGCATCGATAATAGCTTTAGAAATTTCTGAAATCGAGAAATTAGCTTCACAATACAATCAAATAACAGAGTTATTAATAGAAGAAATTAGCATTTCTGAAAATACAAAACAAACAGAAAAATATTTAAATGCTTCTAATAAAACAGAATTTGATAATTTATTATCAGAATTATTAAATTTCATAAGCAATAATCATCTAAAATTAGATAATAATTTTTTATCTAACTTAAATAAAAAAGACGAAATTAACGAAAAGATTTTAGAATTAAGAAATTTAAGACAAGAATTAAATGGTGATTTAAGCAGTGCTGAAATGGATGAATTTAGAGCGATGGTGGAATCTAATTTAAGAGTAGAATTAAATCCTAATTTAGCCAAATACGGCTTAAATGAAACTTTATTTAGTGCTTCAATTAACGAAGAAAATAAAGATATATTACTTTCTAATAATAAAATTACAGATGTTTCATTAAAAATTAAAGAACTGCATTTAAATACAGAAAACTTTAATGAATTAAGTGTTGTTTATAAAGCGCAAAGTAATATTGATAAATCTAAAGTTGTAGATGTTGTAAAAACATTATCATTTAATAATAATGTTCAAGAAATTATTAATTCTATAAATTTCAACAACTTAGATGAAGCGTTTGATTTTTCTTATGATGAACTAGAAACTATGTATAAGTCTGATATTGAGAACAATTTCGAAAAACAAGAACAATTATTCAAAAATAAAAAAAGAGTTATAAATAATTTCTTTACATACCGTTTAATAGAAAATAGTTTTTCTTACGATGAAAATAAAAAAATAACTTTTAAAATGGGTATTTTTCATGAAAAAGATAAAATTAAAGAACTTAACCTTTCAACAGAAAATGTAATAAATTTTAAATCTGAATTATTAAAAAAAGTTACTATAACTCCAAAGGATATTTGATTAAATTCAAAATTTTATGCAGATCCAGATACTTATTATGATTTTACAAACAACGAGGATTTCCGAGAATATAGTAATAACCTAATTCAAAGAGTACTTTTTAATCATTGATTTAAAAAAGACGTTTTTGAACCAATTCAAAAAACTTTTGATGACTTAAAAGGAAAGACATTAAAAACAGCTTTAGATAAACTTTCTGGATCTTCAAAATCCGGAGAAATGACAAAAGAAGAAATAGATAGAGTATTTAGCAAAATATTTGCAGATAATGTTCTTTTTAATATTGAAAAAGAAGACGGTGTCACAGTAGAAAACATTAATTTTAGTGATGTAGATAGATATAGTATTTCAGCAGAACACTATTCTATATTTAAATTTAGAATTTCTAAAGGAAATGAAACAGCAGAACTTAAATATTATTTAAACACTTCAAAAACTTCTGCAAGCGAACAAGACTTAAAAGATGAACAAGAAATATTAAAATTTATAACCGAAAAAGAAACGATAAATAAAAAAGAAGTGTCCTCTGCTAAAAAGATTTTTAGTAATTTAAAATTTAAAGAAAAAGGTAGAACACATAGTTTATATAATGCGAAAGATGCAATAAAAGCCTTTGATGAATCATATATTCTACCTAAAATAGGAAAATATCAAATTTTTGTCAAAGAAGTAAAAGAAGTTGTTCACAATAGCGGAGCAACAAATGGCGGACAAGCAAAAATTTTCTTCTGATATAAAAAAAATGGTGTTGAAGTACCATTACCTAGAGTTAACTCTAATAAATTTATAGAAGAACATACAAAAACAATTAACTATTTTAAACCATTAAGTTATAGAGATATTAAGCCAAGAAATTCATCTAATCAATGATTTACACAAGAAGACTTTAATACTTCTAACATTGACGAAAATGATAAATCAATTATAAATAAAATTAACAGTACAAACTTTGATCATAGAAAAGTAGACGGGGTAATTGCTAAAGGAAATAATTTAAAATTTAGAGTATTAGATCCAAAAGATATTATCGATCAAAATGCTCCAGAAATGTTGAATTTTCTTTTACAACTAAAAGTTACAAATCAAACTGGTGATTCAAATAATTCTGGATTTACAAGCATTGAAAGTAGTGGAGTAAATAAAAATCCAGACGACGCAGACGTTAGTCAAAATCAAAACAAAAATTCTTCCGGATTCTTTAGTTCAGATGTAAGTATATCAAGCCCTTCGGATCCATCAAACGACGCAGACACTAATAGAATTGTACAAAATTACTTTATGTATTTCTATGATGTTAGAAATAATGCTCCAGGTACTATAACTTTTAAATTAGGCTTTATAAATAAACAAGATACTACTAAAAGATATAGTAATAATAAAGATATTACTTTAGTAAATTTAACTAATGATTATAAAGAAAATTTATATCCCGAAATTATTTTAAATTCAATTAAATATAGTGATCTAGACATTAAAAATACTGAAATTAGTACTATTAGTGCAAATGAATTTAAATCTAAAGTAGAAAACAATTCGAGTGATTTAAAAAGATTTGTAAACTTTAGAAATTCAGTATTTACATATAACAATTTTTCAATTAATTCAGAAAATATATCTATACTAGAAGTTAAAAATATAGAAAATAATTCTGCATATATTAGGTTAAAATATACTAATCCAAAAAATAACAATGCAATTTTAAAAGGGAATAATTGATATAAAATAACAGGTTTTGCTAATTCTATAAATCAAAATGAAAACTTAACATTTGAAAGAAGTCAATTACAAACAATATACAAATCAAGTTCTGAAATAAAAAGAACAAGAGAATTAGAACCTTATTACAAAGATTTAATGTGACAATTCGATGAAAAAACTGAAATTGCAAGTTGAACATTAGATAAAAAATATATAGAAAAAACATTTTTAACTAATTCTAGTCGTGAAAGAAAAATTAGATTACATCTTTATGCTAATACATTAGTGCAAAACGATTTTAGATTAAAAAATATAATTGACGAAGATAGAGGATATAATTTTGAGTTTGATTTTGAACAATTAATAAGCGGTCAAGCTTTAAAATTAAGACAAGAAAGTAGACAAATAAATAAATTTAGCACACGCGGAGACCATCCAAGGTTTTTCTTTAATATATCTGCAAAATATGATGTTGAAAAAGGGATTATTTTTTCAGTAGAAATAGAAGATAAACAATATAAATTATTCATAGGAAATCCTTATAAAGAAGTAATTACTTTAGCGGAAACTAGAGATGAATCAAAATTCGATACTTTCGATAAAAATAAAGCATTTTTAATAAATAATGCAGGAGCTTCTATCAAAATAGAATATACAAACAACATAGAGCATGAAGATTTTATGCAACAAACTAATTTATTTAGTTACAAAAACTTAGATTATAATCAAGAAAATCAACCTATTACATTCTTTACTTCTGAAGAGGTTATTTTAGACAAAGGTTATAATCCAAATCAAAATGTTCCTTTTGAATTACACAATGGATATAAACAAGATAATGAATTTATGCATAAATCATGAAAAAATATTCCTTTAGTTAATGATGTAAAATCTAGAGCAATAGCTTATGGTTTTGGATCAGCTACTATGTTTGGAAAAGTAAGCAATGATCCATCTGATGGTAAATTTTATATAATTACAAATAATCATGTTCAACATGTTTCTAAATTTACTGAATTTGATAATAACTTACCAATTTCAGTTGGTGGAAAATACATAGTTAGATCAGGTGATAATTTTGATAATAATGTTGAACCTGGATTTTCTTATTGATCCGGTTCAAATAGATTTGATGGTGCAAATGTTGGAGTAGTTTGATCAGGAGTTCAACAATTAAATAAAAAAGGTGAAGAAAATAAAACGGGTAATTTTGTTGACGTTACTGTATTTATAGTAGATGCTAATGTTTTAATAGCCAAAGCAAAAGAACAAGGTAAAATGGATATGGTTCAATTTTTTGAAAATTGATTTACTATTGGGAATAGCAAATTAGACCATACAGGAGTTAAAGAATCTATTATATTAGGGCCTAATATTAAAAATTTTGCTTTAAATGGTTTCCCATACGGAAAACAATCAGGTTATATAATTAACAGAGCAAGTACTTCAACAGGTAATGTAGGACTATTTAGACAACAAGGGTATGCTCCTTCTTTCTTTAATGCAGGAAATTCAGGTACAGGGTTAATTGGTGATGGCGGAAGTTATATATCAACAATAAATTCCGGTGCACCTTTAACTTTCTTACAATCTTGAAACTATGACACAATTAATAATAATTACTTTGGAATAAATCAAGATAATGAAGATCCATTATTATTAGAAAATACTAAATCATTATTTGCTCAAATGTTAAAACTAAATATTCAAAAACCATTAGAATATAGTATTCCATGATTTATTAAAAAAATAACAAAATAATTTTACTGACACTTTAGAGTGTTAGTTTTTTTATTTATTTTTTTTAAATTTTCAAAAGAATTTAGTTTTCTTATATAATAAAATAACTATGGAAAATTCAATGTATAAATCTTTACTTTCTATAAAAGAAAAATATGAAGAATTAAATAATAAATTATTAGACGAAACATTAATGCAAGATATAAAAAAATATACTCAAATAACAAGAGAAATTTCTTCCATTAAAGCAATTGTAGAGACATTTGATAAATATTTATTGTTAGAAAATAACTTAAAGGAGGCTAAAAGTTTACTTTCAGAAAAAGATCCTGAAATTATAAATTTTGCAAAATCAGAAATTTCAAGTGCTGAAGAAAAAATGCCTATTTTAGAAAAAGAATTAATTATTCTTTTATTACCAAAAGATGAAAATGATGAAAGAAATGTCATAATGGAAATTAGAGGAGCAGCAGGAGGAGACGAAGCAAATATTTTTGCAGGTGATTTATTTAAAATGTATTCTAAGTGAGCTGATGCAAATGACATGAATGTGAAAGTTTTAGATTCTACTTTTGCTGCTTCCGGAGGATTTACTCAAATTGTTTTTTCAATAAGTGGAGAAAAGGCTTATTCTAAGTTAAAGTTTGAATCAGGAGTACATAGAGTACAAAGAATTCCAGAAACCGAAACACAAGGAAGAGTTCATACATCTACTGCTACTGTTACTGTTATGCCTGAAGCAGATGAAGATGTAGAAATTGAGATAAACACTAGCGATATAAGAGTAGATACATTTAGGTCTTCAGGTGCGGGTGGTCAATCAGTTAATACCACAGATTCAGCTGTTAGAATTACCCATATACCAACTGGAGTTATAGCTACATCACAAGATGGAAGAAGTCAAATTGCAAACAAAGAATTAGCAATGAAAATTTTAAAAACAAGATTATATGAATTAGAAATTAGAAAAAAACAAGAAGTAGAAGGCGCTTTTAGAAAATTAGCAGGTTCTGGAGCAAGAAGTGAAAAAATTAGAACCTATAATTATCCTCAAGATAGAATAACAGACCATAGAATTGGATTTTCAACTTCATTAAAAAATGTTATTGTAGGGCAACTTAACCCTATAATTGAAGCTTTATTAGCGGAAGAACAAGCGGAAAAAATTAAAAATGCCGGACTTTAATTCAAGAAAAGAAGCCCTTTTAAGAGAAAAAATACGCTATAACATGGAATTAACCATAACACCTGAAGAGAAAGAAAAATTAAAAACAAGCATGCCTATTCAACAAATAATAGGTTTTGTACAAATGGATAATTTAAAATTTATTATTTCAGATGATAAGGTTTTGATTCCTAGATATGAAACAGAAGAAGTTATTAATTCTGCTTTAGATTTTTTAGATTCGAATTCTGTT
Organism: Mesomycoplasma molare; assembly: GCF_024918955.1. Classification (NCBI taxonomy): domain Bacteria; kingdom Bacillati; phylum Mycoplasmatota; order Mycoplasmoidales; family Metamycoplasmataceae; genus Mesomycoplasma; species Mesomycoplasma molare. The sequence continues at coordinate 763,513 of NZ_CP103423.1, read as the reverse complement.
GTGTTAGATATGTGTTCAGGTTCTGGTTTTATTGGACTTACTATTTTTGATAAGAAAAAATGTTTTGTAACAATGGTGGATAACGATCCGAATGCAATTTCGAAAATTAAACTAAATCAAAAAGTAAATAATATATATTCTAATAAAATAGAAATTATTGAATCTGATCTTTTTAAAAACTTAGATGTAAATAAAAAATATGATTTAATTATTTCTAATCCCCCTTATATTCCTAAAAATGTATTATTAGATGAAAGTGTAACTTTATGAGAAAATGAAAATGCTCTTTTTGCAGAAGATGAAGGTAATTATTTTTATAAAAGGATAATAGAAGATGGTAAAAAATTTTTAAAAAAAAATGGTATCATGATTTTTGAAATTTCCCCTTGAAATTTAACTTTTTTCAAAAATTTAAAAATGAATATCGAGGTAATTAAAGATATTAATAATAAAGAAAGAATAGTGATAATAAAACAATAAAAATATAGGATTTTTCCTATGTTTTTATTTATAGTTTTCATTAATTTTATTAGTTTCATTTTTAGAAATTTCTTCTACATTAGAAATGGATATAGAATTATTTTTAAAAGCGCTTTTTTCAATTGTTAAACCAGTTACTTTTTCATTAAAATTTAAAGAATTAATAACATTTTTTTCAAAGGAACTTTTAGCAATAAATTTAATTTTATCTGATTTAAAGTTTAAATTTTCTATTTTATTATTGAAAAAAGCTGAAATACCTATATTTCTTAAATTAGAATTTTCAGAAATATTTAATTCAGAAATATTATTATTAGCAAATGCTAAATTGGAAATTCTTTCTAATGAATCCGGTAAAGTTAATGAAATAATATTATTTCCTTCAAAAGCTGAATCTCCTATTTCTTTCAAAGAAGTTGCTAATGAAAAATCCAATTCTTGTATTTGAAATTTTTCTTCTAATAAAGTGGTATTTCTAAATGCAGATTCTTCTATTTTTTCCAGCGAAGAAGGGAAAATTATTTTAGTTAAATAATATTTTTTTGTTATTGTATAATCATTTCCTTTATCATCTTTAATTACTTGGTTTTTAAAAAAAACTCTTGTTTTTTGACCGTCTAGAAAACTATTGCTATTAATAATTTTTATATTTTCTTTAGATAGATCTAAAGTAAATGTTTCGTTTTCTTCATTTAATTTTATATTAATATAGTTTCCTTCAATATCTTTTTTATTTATAAAGCTTGTAGCTTGTTGAGAAGGGTCGTTTTGTGCACAAGCAATTAAACTAAAAGGAGTAAACATTATTAAAGGTGTTAATGCAAATAATCTTTTTTTCATGTAAAAAATTATATACTATTTTTCTATTTTATATTTTATTAAATAAACTATATAATTAATCTTATGTACAAATTAGTTTCAAAACATAAACCAGAGGGTGACCAACCCCAAGCTATAAAAAGTCTTGTAGAAGGTATAAATGCTAACTTACAACATCAAGTCTTATTAGGAGTAACGGGGAGTGGTAAAACATTCACTATGGCTAATGTAATAAATGAAACTAAAAGGCCTGCCTTAATACTTTCTCACAATAAAACATTAGCTTCTCAACTATTTGCTGAAATGAAACTTTTATTCCCTGAAAATAAAGTTGAATATTTTGTTTCACACTTTGATTACTATAGACCGGAATCTTATTTACCTACAAAAGATCAATACATTGAAAAAAGTAGCAAAACTAATTGAGATTTAGAATCTATGAGAATGTCAGCTACAAATGCCTTAATTTCTAGAAGAGATACGATTGTTGTTTCATCTGTTGCAGCTATTTACGGAGCATTAGATCCTAAGGAATACAAAACCACGATTTTCTATATAGAAACAGGGATGAAAATTAAAAGAAATGATTTTTTTAGAGAATTAGTAAAACTTGGTTATGAGAAAACAGACATTGATCTTGAAATTGGAAAATTTCGTTCAAAAGGTGATGTTGTAGAATTTTATCCTGTTTGAACAGAAGAAATAACTATAAGAGTAGAATTTTTTGATGATGAAATAGAAAAAATAAGTTATTTAGAAAGATTAAATAAAAATTTAATAAAAAAAGTTAATAATTTTATCCTTTATCCAGCTAATTCATATATAGTAACTAAAAATACAATAGAAAAAGCAGTATCAACTATAGAAGTAGAGTTAAAAGATAGATTAAAATTTTTTGAAGAAAACAATAAATTAGTAGAAAAACAAAGACTAGAAGAAAGAGTGAAAAATGACATAGATTCATTAAAAGAATTTGGTTTTTGTTCCGGTATTGAAAATTACTCAAGACATATGGATCAAAGAAAAGAAGGTGAAAAACCATTTACTTTATTAGATTATTTACCTAAAGATACGTTAATTTTTATAGATGAATCTCATATTACAGTTCCACAATTAAAGGCGATGTATAAAGGAGATTTTCAAAGAAAAAGCAATTTAGTTGATTATGGTTTTAGACTTCCGTCCGCTTTAGATAATAGACCTTTAAAATTTGAAGAATTTCAAGAAATAGAAAATCAAATAATTTATATTTCAGCTACTCCTGCTGAATATGAAACAGATTTAACTAACGGAGAGGTCATTAAACAAATAATAAGGCCAACAGGACTTTTAGATCCAATTGTTGAAATTAAACCAACCATAAATCAAATAGAAGAAATATACAAACAAATTAATATTCAAATAAAAAATAAGGAAAGAACTATAATAATAACTGGTAAGAAAAAAACAGCAGAAATGCTTTCTACAAATTTAAGAGAAAAAGGCTTTAAATCGGCTTATATTCACTCTGAACATAATACTTTTGAAAGAAATGAAATTTTAAGAAAGTTAAGAAAAGGAATTTTTGACGTTATTGTTGGTGTTAACTTATTAAGAGAGGGTATTGATTTACCAGAAGTATCTTTAATAATGATTTTAGAAGCTGATGCTAATTCTTTTGCAAGAACTAAATCAGCACTAATTCAAATGATAGGTAGGGTCGCTAGAAATGATCATGGTAGAGCTATACTATTTGCAGACACTATAACTAATAATATAAAAGAAACTTTAAAAGAAAATGAAGTTAATCGTCAAATTCAAATGGAATATAACTTGAAAAATAACATAGTGCCTAAAACAGTTATTAAACCTATAACAGATCCAATCCAATCTTTAGAAGTAAAAGAAAGTTTAGAAAAAATTAATCAAAAGAAAACTAAAAAAGAAATTGACAAAATAATAAAAGGATTAATAAAAGAAAAAGAACGTTTAATTGCTAATGATGATTTAGAGAACGCTATTAGAATTAGAGATTTAATATTTGAGTTAGAAAACGAAAAATAAGTTACATAAAAATTTATTAATTTGTAATTTATGTTAAAATTTGTTTGCATAGAATGATTTCTATGCGATTATCATAATTACTTTTAGATTCGTTTTATTTAATTTTTATTTTTTGTTCTTATTTTTATAGTTATAACTCCTTTTACTTCACACTAATCAATACTTTATTTATCCAAAGTATTACTATAAAATAATTTAAAATGTAAGAATAAAATAAAAATTTTATATTAAGGCGCCTTATTAAGGCGTTTTTTCTTTTTTACTTAATTAGTCTTAACTTAAAGTTTTTATTTTTTTGCAAATTTGGTAAAATATTAATGTATTTTTACATATAATAAGAAAATACTAAAAGTGCTTAGTTGGATAGGAAATAGCTGAAAGACTATTCTATGGTAGGTTTTAAGCGCGTTTAAAATTATTATTATAATTCACTAAAATGAAAGGAAAAAAATGGCAAAATTAAATTTTGATCGTTCAAAAGAACACGTTAATATTGGTACTATCGGACACGTTGACCATGGTAAAACTACTTTAACAGCTGCTATTGCTACTGTTTTATCTAAAAAAGGACTAGCAGAAGCTAAAGATTATGCTTCAATTGATGCTGCTCCTGAAGAAAGAGCACGTGGAATTACAATCAACACAGCTCACATTGAATATGAAACAGAAAAAAGACACTATGCTCACGTTGACTGTCCAGGACACGCTGACTATGTTAAAAACATGATTACAGGTGCTGCTCAAATGGATGGAGCTATCTTAGTAGTTGCTGCTACAGATGGTCCAATGCCTCAAACAAGAGAACACATCTTATTATCAAAACAAGTTGGGGTTCCAAAAATCGTTGTATTCTTAAACAAAGTTGATATGTTAGCAGGTGAAGAAGAAATGGTTGATCTAGTTGAATTCGAAATTAGAGATCTATTATCAGCTTATGACTTTGATGGAGAAAACACACCAATTATTAGAGGTTCAGCTAAATTAGCTCTAGAAGGACAACCAGAATGAGAAGAAAAAATCTTCGAATTAATGAATGCTGTTGATACATACATCGACGCTCCTGCTAGAGAAATGGATAAACCATTCTTAATGGCTGTTGAAGACGTATTTACAATTACAGGGCGTGGAACTGTTGCAACTGGAAAAGTTGAAAGAGGACAAGTTAAAATCAATGAAGAAGTAGAAATCGTTGGTTACAAAGAACAACCTAAAAAAACTGTTGTTACTGGAATTGAAATGTTTAGAAAAAACTTAGAATCTGCTATGGCTGGAGATAATGCAGGAGTTTTACTACGTGGAGTAGATAGAACAGAAATAGAAAGAGGACAAGTTATTGCTAAACCAAAAACAATAGTTCCACATACTATATTTAAAGCTGCTATTTATGCTCTTAAAAAAGAAGAAGGTGGACGTCATACACCATTCTTCCAAAACTATAAACCACAATTTTACTTCAGAACAACTGACGTAACAGGTGGAATTAAATTTGATGCAGGAAGAGAAATGGTTATGCCAGGAGACAATGTTGACTTAACTGTTGAACTAATTGCACCAATCGCTGTTGAACAAGGAACAAAATTCTCAATCCGTGAAGGTGGAAGAACAGTTGGAGCTGGTTCAGTTACAGAAATTATTAAATAATTATTGTTTAATTTAAAAACTCAACTTAAAATAAAGTTGAGTTTTTTTATATAATTATTTGGGAGATTAGAAAATGAAACAAGCACTTTTTAACAGAAAAGAAAAAGAAAGACTAACTTCTACAGAGTTAAAAATAATTAACTTTGCCGAAAACAATCCGAAAGATTTTTATGATTATTCTATAAAGCAATTATCTAAAAAAAATTCTGTATCAATTAGCGTAATTTCGAAATTAACAAAAAAAGTAGGTTTTAATTCATTAAAAAGCATGCAATTTTATGTTTACCATTCTTACTTAAATTCCCAAAATATAGAGGAAAATAATGATAAAAATACAGAAAGTGTGATTTTAAATAAACTTTTTAACTATTATAGAGAATCTATTTATCAAACAGCACATTTAGTAGACTTAAATCAAATTTTTCAAGCAGTAGATCTTGTATTAAAAAGTAAATCTATTTTTCTATATGGCGCAGGAAGTTCTTTTTTATCAGCTTCAGAGTTAAGTATAAATTTACAGAAAATAGGAATAAATGCAATATCATTTAAAGATTTTCATTCATTTTTACTAATAACTTCACAAATAAAAAAGGATAGTAATGATGCTATTATGCTATTTTCTAAGTCATGCAATACAAAAGAAATAAAACATGTTCTTAAGTTATTTAAAGAAAAAAGTGTTCCTTTTTATCTTATAACAGCTAATAAAAGTATGCTAAATGAATTTGAAAATATTATCATTTATCAAACATTAGAACAAGATAAAAGGCTAGTTTCTATCTCTTCGAAAATTAATCAACAATTTGTTTCCGATCTATTATTTCTTTTTGTTCTTCAAAAGAAAATAAAAAATTTTGATGAAAAATATGTAGAAAACATAAAAGTTTTAGATGACTGAAATAATAATTAAAAACACCTTTTAATGGTGTTTCCCTGAATGCAAAATCAAGTGCACCACTATAATGTAAAATTAAAAAGTGGTTGCACTTGATTTTTTAAATAAAAAACAGCCCCATAAAAATTTAAGACAACATACTTTTTATTGAAAGGACCATATGAATTATAATACAACAAAGCATTATTCGCATTTAAATGCTGAAAAAGATTTTTAATAGAGAAATTGTTTTATAAAAATATTCAATTAGACAAATTGCTAATTTTCTTAATATCAATCATTCAACAGTGTCAAGAGAATTAAAAGAAATTCAAATTTTTACGGATTTTATGATCATTTAATAGCAAATGAAAAAGCTAAAATAAGACATAAACATAAAAGATTGTTTTTCTTTTCTCAAATGGATGATTATAAAGAATTTAGCAAACTTATTAAAGATAATTTTAACAAAGCAACATGCGGAATAAAAATGACTTACAACCTAATAAAAGAAGGTGTTAAAAACATTAAAATCCCTTCACTAAGGACTGTTTTTAATTGGATTAACACAGGAAAATGAGTATTAACTAATAAAGATAGATTAAGAAAGCACTATACAAAAGGCGGAAAAAGAAAAAATAACGTTATTGAAAGACTTGTGCAGTCAAAGTATGTATTTCCTATTTGAGCTAGACCTAAACACATTGATTTAAGAGAAACATTTGGGCATTGAGAGGGTGATTTAGTTATAGGTAAAAATCCGCAGGCCATTCTAGTCTTTTAACTTTAGTTGAGAGAAAAAGCAGATTAGGAATAATTGTAAAAGTTTCAAGTAAAAACCCTTTTTACATTAATAAAGTGCTTTATGAAAGAATAAATACACTAGAATTACCTGTTGAAAGTATTACTTTTGATAATGGAATTGAATTTAATGCGGTTGGAATATTAGCGAAAAAATTAGGAATTAAAATTTATAAAGCCGATAAATACGCTTCTTTTCAAAGAGGAACCAATGAAAATTTTAACGGAATTATAAGAAGGGTTTATAAAAAGGGACTGATTTTAATAAAGTCTATCGAGAAGAAATATTAAATCTTGAAAAAGAATAAATTTTATGAATAGAGACATACTAGAAGGAAAATGCGCTTTTGACATATATGAAGAAGAAATAGAAAGATTAAATAAATATTAATTAAAACTATTAAAAATTACAAGATTATTACAAGAAAATAATGAAAGGGTCGAAAAATTTCGCCCCATAATTTTTATTAACTTCATTAATAAAAAACCGCTTTACAAGCGGAATTAAAAGAAGGGGGATATCCCCTTCCCCCTTAATAGTAAATAGGGGTATAAAATATTGTAAATTGTAGTACAATGTTTTTATAATAAAAACTACTGGTGCACTTCAATTTGCATTTTAGGAAAAACTACTCTATAAAAATTTAAGACAACATACTTTTTATTGAAAGGACTATATGAATTATAATACAACAAAGCATTATTCGCATTTAAATGCTGAAAAAGATTTTTAATAGAGAAATTGTTTTATAAAAAATATTCAATTAGACAAATTGCTAATTTTCTTAATGTCAATCACTCAACAGTGTCAAGAGAATTAAAAGAAATTCAAATTTTTACGGATTTTATGATCATTTAATAGCAAATGAAAAAGCCAAAATAAGACATAAACATAAAAGATTGTTTTTCTTTTCTCAAATGGATGATTATAAAGAATTTAGCAAACTTATTAAAGATAATTTTAACAAAGCAACATGCGGAATAAAAATGACTTACAACTTAATAAAAGAAGGTATTAAAAATATTAAAATCCCTTCGCTAAGGACTGTTTTTAATTGGATTAATACAGGAAAATGAGTATTAACTAATAAAGATAGATTAAGAAAGCACTATACAAAAGGCGGAAAAAGAAAAAATAACGTTATTGAAAGACTTGTGCAGTCAAATTATGTATTTCCTATTTGAGCTAGACCAAAACATATTGATTTAAGAGAAACATTCGGGCATTGAGAGGGTGATTTAGTTATAGGTAAAAATCCGCAGGCCATTCTAGTCTTTTAACTTTAGTGGAAAGAAAAAGTAGGTTGGGAATAATTGTGAAAGTATCAAGTAAAAATCCATTTTATATAAATAAAGTGCTTTATGAAAGAATAAATACACTAGAATTACCTGTTGAAAGTATTACTTTTGATAATGGAATTGAATTTAATGCGGTTGGAATATTAGCGAAAAAATTAGGAATTAAAATTTATAAAACCGATAAGTACGCTTCTTTTCAAAGAGGAACTAATGAAAATTTTAACGGACTTATAAGAAGAGTTTATAAAAAGGGACTGATTTTAATAAAGTCTCTCGAGAAGAAATATTAAATCTTGAAAAAGAATAAATTTTATGAATAGAGACATACTAGAAGGTAAATGTGCTTTTGATGTATATGAAGAAGAATTAGAAAAATTAAACAAATATTAATTAAAACTATTAAAAATTACAAGATTATTACAAGAAAATAATGAAAGGGTCGAAAAATTTCGCCTCATAATTTTTATTAATTTCATTAATAAAAAACCGCTTTACAAGCGGAATTAAAAGAAGGGGGATATCCCCCTTCACCCCCCCTTAATAGTAAATAGGGGGGTATAAAATATTATAAATTGTAGTACAATGTTTTTATAATAAAAATTACTGGTGCACTTCAATTTGCATTTTAGGAAAAAGCACACTTGAAATGTGCTTTTTATTTTTATAATTCAAAATATTAATAGAGATTATTTTGAAGAACATGTACAGTTTCCGCATGAACAAATATGTCCGCATGAGCATGAATTATTTTTTTTCATATTAAGCACATCCTTTCTTTTCTAGTAAACTTATTTTAATTTAATTTTTTAAAAAATATTGAAAAAATGATTTTTCGACTAAAAAAATTCAAAATTTTGGACTTTTTTAGATTTAAGACCTTAAAAAAGCTTTATCATAGTAAATAATAAATAATAAAATCATATATAATTAATTTACTATGATAAATTGATTTCCAGGACATATGGCAAAAGCCATTAAACAAATCAAAGAAAAACAGGTTTTAGCAGATTTATTTTTAATAGTTTTAGATGGAAGAGCTCCAATAAGTAGTTATAATGAAGAATTTGATAAAATTTCACCAGAAAAACCAAGATTATTCGTTATTACTAAAAGTGATATGGCTGATAAAAGTAAGATTCAAAAAATTTTAGAAAGATTTGATAATACTTCTTCTAAAGTGATTTTTGTAAATTTAAAAGATAATAAAAGTAAAAAAATTATTTTCAGTGCCATAAATTCACAATTAGAATTAAAAAGAAAAAAAGATTTAGAAAAAGGTTTGTTAAAACCTAGATTGAGAGTATTTATTTTGGGTGTACCAAATAGCGGAAAATCTACACTAATAAATTTATTAGCTAATTCTCGTGCAAAGGTCGGGGATATGCCTGGTGTTACAAAAGGCCAACAATGAATAAACGCAAAAGATATTCAATTATTAGATACTCCAGGAATTTTATGACCCAAATTTGAAGATCAACTCATTGGTATTAAATTAGCGATAATTGGTTCTATAAAACCTGAAATAATACCAAAAAAAGACTTTTTTAATTTTGGTTACAAGCTTTTAAGTAACTACTATCCTGAAAAAATAATAGAATTAGGATTAGACCCTGCAGAAGATGAGGTAGAAATATATAATAACCTTTATAAATTAGCAAAAATAAAGCATTTTTTAATAAAAAACACACAACCCGATTTAGAAAAAACAATGCAATGATTTATTATTTATCTCAGAAAATTAACGAATGTAACTTATGATTAGAGGAATATGGAAGAACATAAAAATTTATTAGTTTTAGTCATGGATAACTTTCAGGACTATGAATTAACAACTGTAGCAACAACATTAGAAAGAGCAAAAACTTTTTCTTCAATTACTTTTTATAATCCCAATGAAATAAAAGTATATAAAGGTCAACATGGAATAGTTAATATTCAAACTTCTAATATCAATAATTTAGACAATTTTGATTATATTTTTATTCCAAGCGGAAAAGGGGCTAAATTATTAAGAAAAGATAAAAAAAGTTTATCTATAGTTCAAGAATTTATAAATAAAAAGAAATGAGTTTTTGCTATTTGTGATACACCTAATGCCTTGTATGAAAAAGGTATATTTAATTCTGAGATAGAATATACTGCTTTCCCTAATGGAAGCATCAAAGGAAAAAAATATAAAGAAAATAAAGGGGTTGTTGTTTATCAAAAAATAGTTACAGGAAAAAGTGCTTTTTATTCTTTAGAATTTGCGCTAAAAATAATAGAAATTTTACAAGGCAAAAATCATAGAGATAAGATTTTACAAGAGTTAACTGGATAATGTGATAAAATTACAACATTGGTTCAGTGGTAAAGTGGTTTAATACGTCTCCCTGTCACGGAGAAGATCGCGGGTTCGATCCCCGTCTGGACCGCCATTTGTTAAAAAGTAAGCGCCAAAAATAGGGAAAAAATTAAATTTTCCTATTTTTTTACTTTTTTCATTTTTTTACTATTATTTAGCAAATATTATAATGGGTGAATAACATCATAAATTTTAAGGAGTTAATATATGAAAAAAATCACTTATATAGAAAAAAAGAAATTTATGGAAATTTTAGTTCTAATGCATAATAAATTTCAAATTGAAAATACATTAGAATTAAAAAACAAAAATAACACAAAATTAGAATTATTTAATATGAAAACAAAATCTACATTTTCTAAAATTATGGAATTATTAGAGCCTGAATATGCATATATCATTAAAAAAGAATTTATTGAAAATGAAAAGGAGTGATTCAAAGAACATTGGTCAAAAACTACATATTATAAAAACATAAATAAGGCTATAGACAGATTTTTATTTTATTTATATGGATAATATAGTTAATATTCAAGAATTGGAAAAAGAAAGTCAAGTTATTTCGATTATAGACATAGAAAAAAAGAAAATAGTTGATAAAACTAATAATTCAAACGAAAGGCATTTTATTGAAATTAAAAGGAATATTAAAGATGATACTTTTTCGATTAAAAAAATTTATTTTTCCAGAGAGGCTAGAAAAGTAAATTTTAAAATACAAATCAACAATACTCCTATAGATTTTTTTGTTGGGAAAAAAATTAAAAAGGAAAGTTTTGAAGAATTTATTATTCCTTTTTTAGAATTAGAAAAATACAAATTTTCTAATTTAAAGTCTATGAGTTTAATTTCGGAAGAAGAAATAAAAGAAAATGAAAGAAAATCGTTGATAGTTAGTCAAATAAAAGTTAATAAAAAAGACTTAGTGCAAAAAGAATTTTTTATAAATGATTTTATAAATTTTAAAACTATAAAAGCCATAAAATTATCTAGTTTTATAAACAATATAAATGATAAATTTCAAAATAAATATGATAATTATATTTTTAATAATATTATTTTTTATCCCCAAAAAATGTTATTAGGACAGCATAATGAAGTATTGTTTAAAATAGTGTCTTTTAATGAAGAATATAATAAAGAACTTTTAGATAGAGACTTAAGTTTATTACCAAAAACAGTCTCTAATCTTCCTATTTCTAATGGTGAAAAATTAAATTTATATTTTGAAAAAAATGTTGAAGATGAATTTATTTTAGGTAAAAAAGTTGTCGGAAAAATTAAAATAGCAGATGAAACATATTATGATTTCCAAAAAAAAGAAACAATTAAAGGTGCAAATGAAAACTCTAAAAAAGGTTTTATAGTTCCTTATAATTACTCGGGTGAATTATTTCCAAAAATAGATTTAGATATTAACAATGATTATAAAAACATTACTTTAGCATTTAAACAAAAAATTAAATATAAATATCTTGATAAAAACAACGGAAGAATTAAATTTAATATTACTTCATATAAAGAACCAAGAATTAGTGAGTCTGATCATTATTTCATAAAAAATAAACAATTTAAATATTTGCTTGAAGCGAATTTAACAATTGAAGGGTTAAAAAATCTTTATAAAAGAAATGAAGAAGATGATTAAAAAAATAAAAAAATTTTGCAAAGAAAACAAAAAATCATTTTTATACTTTTCTTTTTCTATTATTAGTATAACTTTAATTACCTTACCAATTATTTATTTTTCTATAAAAAAAGACAAAACAGATGAACTTAATAGCCAAAATGAGGATTTTAAATTTTTATCAGATAAAGATGTTTTTCCTGATGTAGATTCAAGAGAATACTATGATTTAATAGAAATTAAAAATAATAAACCTATTATTTCTGATAATATGCTTACATTTTTTATTAGCGATATTATAAAGAGATTAGGTGTGTCTTATGGAGATATAAAATTTAATTATAATTATATAAATGATCAAAATGTATTGGTAGAATTTATTTGAATAGATAATGAGCAAAAAATTAGCAAAAATTATAATTTAAACATTGAAGATAATATATAATATTACTTATGAAAGATTTCATTTTTAACAAATTAAAAAAAATAACTAATAAAAAGTTTGATGAAAATAGTAATATATATTCTATTGGGGTTGATTCTTTAGATTTAGTGGAAATGATAACTGATGTAGAAGAAGAATTAAATATTTCTATATTAGATGAAGAATTAACTAAATTAGAAACAATAAAAGATGTTATAACATTATTAGAAAACAAAAAAAATGCAAGTTAATTCTTGCATTTCCCTGAATGCAAAATCAAGTGCACCACTATAATGTAAAATTAAAAAGTGGTTGCACTTGATTTTTTAAATAAAAAAACACTCTATAAAAATTTAAGACAACATACTTTTTATTGAAAGGATCATATGAATTATAATACAACAAAGCATTATTCGCATTTAAATGCTGAAAAAGATTTTTAATAGAGAAATTGTTTTATAAAAAATATTCAATTAGACAAATTGCTAATTTTCTTAATGTCAATCACTCAACAGTGTCAAGAGAATTAAAAGAAATTCAAATTTTTACGGATTTTATGATCATTTAATAGCAAATGAAAAAGCCAAAATAAGACATAAACATAAAAGATTGTTTTTCTTTTCTCAAATGGATGATTATAAAGAATTTAGCAAACTTATTAAAGATAATTTTAACAAAGCAACATGCGGAATAAAAATGACTTACAACTTAATAAAAGAAGGTATTAAAAATATTAAAATCCCTTCGCTAAGGACTGTTTTTAATTGGATTAATACAGGAAAATGAGTATTAACTAATAAAGATAGATTAAGAAAGCACTATACAAAAGGCGGAAAAAGAAAAAATAACGTTATTGAAAGACTTGTGCAGTCAAATTATGTATTTCCTATTTGAGCTAGACCAAAACATATTGATTTAAGAGAAACATTCGGGCATTGAGAGGGTGATTTAGTTATAGGTAAAAAATCCGCAGGCCATTCTAGTCTTTTAACTTTAGTGGAAAGAAAAAGTAGGTTGGGAATAATTGTGAAAGTATCAAGTAAAAATCCATTTTATATAAATAAAGTGCTTTATGAAAGAATAAATACACTAGAATTACCTGTTGAAAGTATTACTTTTGATAATGGAATTGAATTTAATGCGGTTGGAATATTAGCGAAAAAATTAGGAATTAAAATTTATAAAACCGATAAGTACGCTTCTTTTCAAAGAGGAACTAATGAAAATTTTAACGGACTTATAAGAAGAGTTTATAAAAAGGGACTGATTTTAATAAAGTCTCTCGAGAAGAAATATTAAATCTTGAAAAAGAATAAATTTTATGAATAGAGACATACTAGAAGGTAAATGTGCTTTTGATGTATATGAAGAAGAATTAGAAAAATTAAACAAATATTAATTAAAACTATTAAAAATTACAAGATTATTACAAGAAAATAATGAAAGGGTCGAAAAATTTCGCCTCATAATTTTTATTAATTTCATTAATAAAAACCGCTTTACAAGCGGAATTAAAAGAAGGGGATATCCCCTTCACCACCCCTTAATAGTAAATAGGGGTATAAAATATTATAAATTGTAGTACAATGTTTTTATAATAAAAATTACTGGTGCACTTCAATTTGCATTTTAGGAACGTAAAAAAGTTAATTTTTTATGTTTTTTCTTTGAAAATTGTTTTTCTGTTTACTTTAAAAAAAAAAAAAAAAAAGTATAATTAAATTTTAAGTTATAAAAATTTTTAAATTAAGGATATATTATGGAAAATATAGAAAATAAACAAGAACTAAAGGAAGAAAAAAAGCGTAAAAAGAAAAAGTTTCTTTTATTTTTAATTCCTCCTTTATTTTTACTAACAGCAGCTTCAACAATAACTGCAACTGTTTTAATTCTAAATAAAGATTCTAAAAATCCACAAGCTAATAGTTATTCTTCCCGCTATAATTACAATAAAAAAGGAGATATACAATTAGAAGTTGCGTTACCAGCAAGTGCTACATTAAAGTATAAAAATAAAAAAATATTATCTGTATTCATGGATGAAAATGGTAAAAAACACTATGTAAAATCCTCAGTTGATGAAAACGGTAAATTTTCATTAGATACTTCAAGCTTACCAAATCCTGGAGAATATAATTTACTAAATATTATTGATCAAGAATCAAATAATTCTATTATGTCAAGAGAAGAATTTCCAGAAGAATTAAAGGAAACTATTAAAAAACCCGCTGTAAGCGGAACAGTTTCTTATGATTCAGAAACAAAAGATAAAATTCTTAATTTAAGTTTAAATAAAGGATTAGTAAACAAAGAATTAGAATTAAGTTTTGTAAACGAAAAAGGAGAAGTTTTTACAACAAAAGTTCAAGTTTCTGAAAACGGTGAACTTATTTTTAACTCATCTGTTTTACCAGAAGGATCAAAATGAACTTTAAGTAATATTAAAGATGTTGAAGGTAATTTAGAATCAGTTGTTAATATCGATGATATGCCTGAAGATTTAAAAACAATTGATAAACAAAACTATAAAAATACATTCTCAAGCGACGAAACCGGTAATACAAAATTAAACTTAAACTTAGGAAATGAAAATGCTAATAAAAATGCAGTAGCAATTTTTAAAGATAAAAATGGTAAAGAATATAAAGTTGAAGCAACTACAGATGAACAAGGAAATGTTTCATTTAATACTTCAAGCTTACCAAATCCTGGAGAATATAGTTTAGATAGAGTTGTTGAAAAAGATAATGAAAGCAATGTTTTAAAATCTAACGAAAAACTAAGTTCAATTGAAAAAAGTTCTATTAAAAAACCAGAAATTAGCATCCAAAAAGACTTAAGCGATTCAACAGGTTCAACTATCAACCTAGAGTTACATCCTTCAAGAGCAAATGAGGAAGTTTCACTTCTTTTTAGAGATTCAAAAGGAAATGAAATTAAAATTCCAGCTACAGTTGGTAAAGATGGAAAATTAATTGTTAATACTAATGATGCTTTACCAGAAGGCGAAAAATACACTTTAGTTTCAATAACAGATTCTAACAATAATAAAGTAGCAGATTTATCAAATGTTGATAAAGAAGATTTAACAATTGATAAAGTTAATTACAATGATGGAAAAGTATCTAGAAATGAAAATGGTGACATTTTAATAAATGCTAACTTAGGTACTGAAAACTCTAATAAAAAAGTTAAAGCTGTATTTGTAAATAAAGAAGGTGAAAAATTCGAATTAGAAGCAACTACGGATGAACAAGGAAACGTTTTCTTTTGATACTTCAAGCTTACCGAATCCTGGAGATTTTAATTTAGAAAAAATAGTTAATGAAAATGATGAAGATATTTTAGATAATAATTCTTTATCTAATTCTCAAAAAATTAATATTAAAAAACCAGAAGTTAACTCTTCAATATTAGAAGATGGTAAAGGTGCAAGGGACTTAAAATTAAACGTTTCTAACGACTTAATAGGAAAAGAAATCGAAGCAACTTTTACTAATTCTAAAGGCAAAAAAATCAAAACTAAAGCTACTGTTGATGCAAACGGAGATCTAATATTTGATACCTCAAATAATAATGTTTTCCCAGAGGGAGAGACATACACTTTAAGTTCTCTAACTGATGAAAATGATAACAAAGTAGTAAATATATCTAATTTAGAAAAACCAATCACTTTAGTTAAAACAGGAAATAAATCAAATGGAAAACTAGTTGAAAAAGCAGACGGATCAAAAGAATTACAATTTGATTTACCGGAAAATAGTAAAGCAAATGGAAATATCGCAAGATTTATAGATGTAGATGGAAACATAGTAGAAGTAGAAGGAACAATAAATAGTGAAGGAAAACTAGTAATAGATTTAAGTTCTCCTTTATTAAACCCTGACAAAATTTATACATTAGAATCAGTTGTTAATAAAGATACAAGTCCTGAAACTATTATTGTTTCTAAAGATGATTTACCTGAAGAAATTCAACAAATTAACGATGACAAAGAAGAAGCTAAGAAAATAATATTTAGAAATTGAAATATTTCTGATTTAGCTACAACAAAAGCAAGTATAGAAATTGCATTTGCTGATGAAAATAACTTAATTAGTCAAGATTCAAATTTTGTATTAACTATTGCTAAAAAAGAAGAAACAGAGTCTAAAAAATCAATAAAAGCAAAAGTTAATTTAGAAAAAAATAAATTATTCTTTGACTTTACTGAGTTAGAAAGCAACACTTACTATATTTTTGATTCAATTAAACCTGAATTCACTAATAATAACATTTCTTTTTTAAATGAATTAGCAAATAGCGAATTTAAAACTCCAGAATTTGAAGTTGCTGTATGATCTAACTTTAGCACTACAAATGTAACTAATAATTCAGTAACTTTAAACTTTGAATTCGATGAATCTAATTCAAATCCATTAACTAATGAAGAACAAATTACAGTTCACTATGTAAAAATAAATAATGACGGAACTGAAAGTGATGAAATGAATTTCATTATCACAAAACAAAGTAGAACTCATAATTTAGAAAGTCTTTCAGGAAATACACTTTATGTTGTAAAAAGACTTTCTATTCAAAAAAATGAAGTAGAAACCAATTTATTTAAAAATGATGTAACTAAATTAACTCAAGAATTTAGTACAAATGCAACTCCTATTGATGTATTATTTGATTTAAATGATGAAGTTAATAACATAATTACACATAATCAAGTAAGATTTATGTTTGGTTATACAGATAATGATCAAAAACTAGAAGTTGGAAATCCAGTCGAATTAGTGTTTAAAAAAGTTAATAGTGAAATTGAACTAAAAACTTTAGGTAGAGTTGTTGAAAATAATAAAATATCAATTAATGTTGACAATTTAGAAGCAAATACTAGATATACATTAGTTAGATTAACTACAACTGCTAAAAATAAAGGTTCAGCACACGTATATTCCTTTAATGAATTCCCTGAATCTTCTACATTTGAAACTAAAAATGAAAGATTTGAAGTTTCAAATGTAAGAAATTATGAAGAATATAATGGTTCAGAAACTACAAGAAAATTTGTTGTGTCATTAAATAGACAAGGAATTGAAGCAAATAATAAAAATGCTAAGATTATTTTTAGATCTCAAACAGACGGTGTAGAAGTAGAATCAGATGTATTAAACTTAGGTGAAGGCATACATCAATTAACCTTTACATTAGATAATTTAACTAGAAATAGAAAATACATTTTTGATAGATTAGTTTATGGTGAAAACAGCAGCTTTAATAAAAGATTTTTAAATGATAATGCATTAGATTTTAGTTTTATAACAACACCAGGTGTAACAAACTCCATTTTAGAGGGAACTGTAAATTCAATCGCCCAAAATATTGCAACCATAAAAGTGAAATTAGCTTCTGAAGATAAAGTATTAGAAGTAGGTCAAGAGGTTGAAATTACTGTTGGTAAAAAAGAAAATAGAACTTCAGATACAGATGTAAAATTAGTTTCTAGAATTGAATTAAATAATGATGAATACTTTGTTACATTTAATTTAGAAAACCTAACAGAGTTTACTGATTATAATGTTTATGCGTTAAAATTTGTAAATAAACCTTCCAAAGCTTATGAGAATATAAATGCAACAACTGATAATTTAATTAATTTACCGGAAAGCATTATTGAGTTTAAAACTAAATTAGAACCTAAAGTGGAAACTGAAAGCGTTATTACTTTAGTAGATTCAAATACCAGAGATGAAAATGCTAGAGGAAAAAGAATTTTAGAGCTTTCTTATGACATTGAGGGAACATGAACTAACGTTGACTTACCAGAGGATTTAATAGATAATTCTTTAGAAAATAAAGGAATAAACATAGTTTATAGTGGTTCAGCTTCCTTAAAAGATGGAACGACAGGAACAGATAGTATTACTGCAAGTGATATAGACTATGATAAAGCTTCTAAAACAATTAGATTTAAATTAAAAGGAGCTAAAGCTGCTTATACATATAACTTACAATCATTTACATTTAGTCAATACAAACATAGTTCAACAACAACCGAAAAAACTGATAAAGTAATTGATACAACTAATGCAAGAAAAGAAAGCCATATTGCTGTTGGTTATGGTTGAGAATACTTAGCATTTGACGCTGCCACAACATATTGACCTAATGCAAATTCCGGTAGAGAAGATGATACTGTTTCTATAGGGTTTCAAAGAGGTATAGAGGCTAATGATTTTATTAGAATGTTTAATTACATTAAATTTAAAACTCCAACTCAGGTTCAAACAAATATAGGAAAAACACCTGGAGAAAAATGGTTAGAAAATCTAAAATCAGAACTAACTAAAGTTGTTAATCAGTCTTCTAGATTGAATAAAAAGAGACACTATGGATTCGGTACTTTATACGCAATACAATTAGGTAGAAAATGAGAAGATGAAGCCACCCTTTATATTGATAGAATGAAAGCTAATGCAGATTCAATTAATAAATATTACAAACCTATTTTAGGAGGAATGGGTCCAGATTCTTCTCCTCTTGCTAGAAATGTAATGGATTATAGTTGAAAATTTGCTTACATTGATTCATATTTAATAGCAATTGATAATATTATAGAGCATGTACAACATTTTGAGACTGTGCCCGAAGATCAAATTAATAATCCAACAGATACAGTTGATACAGTAAATCTTTATTCTATGCATCCGAGCGGAACTACATTACCTGCAAATTTTAGATAAAAAAAACATCCAAATTGGATGTTTTTATTTTGCATTTTTCATAGAACGCATAACTGCTTTTATTTGAGTTTCAGAAGCTTTTCTTCCCATTTGAAGAAACATAGCACGAATCATTTTCTCGTTTATTGGAGGGTTTTCTTTTATTTGTTTTTCAAACATTTTTTTAGATACTATTATTCCAATAATAGCTCCTACTATAAAAAGTACTATAGCAACAGATATGACTATTCCGATTCAACCACCTAAACCAACTCCACCAGCTTCATAGACAATATTTTCGGTTGTTGAATCACTAAAAAGTTTTAACATATTAAAATCTCCTTGTGATTATCATTATAATTATACTTTATTATTTTTTATTTAATAGAATTAAATTTTCGATATGAAAAGTTTTAGGAAACATATTCACTATTTCTATGTATTCTATATTGTAGTTTTCTTTTAATAAATTTATATCATTAGCTTGAGTTGCAATATTACAAGATAAATATATAATTTTTTCAGGAAGTAATCTACTAATTTCTTTAACAACTTCTTTTTTTAATCCTGTTCTATCAGGATCTACAACAAAGACATCAAAAAAATTATTTTGTGTATTTTTTAAAAATTTGTAAACATCTTGCTTTACTGGTGTGATATTTTTTAAATTATTTAATTCAATGTTGTAAATAAAGTCTTTAAAAGAAGAATCATTAATTTCTACTGCTGTAACACTTTGAGATTTATTAGAAATAAAAGCAGCTATAGTTCCTATCCCTGAATAAAGATCTAGTATATCTTTATTTTTTGGGATTAATTCTTTAATTTTGTTATATACATATAAGCAAACTTCTTTATTCACTTGATAAAATGACCCTATACTGACTTTAAATCTTAAATCTTCGAGTGAATCAAAAGTATAAAGATTTTCTTTTTTATGTCCCTCAATTCTTGTTTCAAGATCTCTAATTATGATTTTGCCTTTTTTAGTGCTTTGAGGTTTAATATTTGTCAAAAGAAAATCATCTAAATAATAAATTTCATTTGACTTCTTCTTTTTTAAACCGCCATCGAAAAGAGTTATTTTATTTCTATATCTTAATTCTTTTTCACCTTGGAAATAATTTATATCTTCTATTTTTAAATCAATATTAGCTATTTTTTTAAATGTGTTTATTAAGTTATAAATTTTATATTCTTTTTCTGCCTCTTTATTCATATGAATTAGTTCATATCCACCAATAAATTCATAATTTTTTGGTAAATTATAATTTCGATTAATAGAAGGAGAAATTAATTTTTTAAGTTTACCAATATAGTATTTTTCTTTCTCTTCGACTATTTCAAATTCTATTTCTTCATTTAAAATGGAAAAAGGAATATATATAGGTTTATTTTGATATATACCAACTCCTTCTCCACGTTGGTTATAATAAATTATTCTAGTTGTCATTTGAAAACTCGCTTTTTATATCACTTATAACTTCTTCTTTTTTTATCATTCAATCTAATAATTTAATTTCTTTTAAATTATATTTTTTAGCAAGTAAAAAGTTATTCTTATCTTTTTCTAAAATGTAATTTTCATAAGAATCTAGATTAGAATAATCATTAATAAATAAACATAATATTTTATTATTTTCATTACTTACTATTGCTAGATCAATTTTTTGACTACCCACTGAATAATTTTTAAAAATAGAAAGGTTATTATTAGCAAAAAATGAATCTTTTTGTAGTTCTAAATAAACTTTTTCTTTTAAATCGTTTAAAACTAAATTAGAATTATTTGTATTTTCTATTTCGCTATTTAAATAATTTGTTCTTTCTTCGTTTGATAATTCTAAAAATAATAATCATTTTTTAAATAAACTTACATCTTCGTTTTGAATAGAAGCATCGATTTCATCTGCTTTTAAAGATTTAATAACAATTATTTTTTCTTTAGCTCTAGAAATAGCAACATTAAGTGCATTTTTTCCGCCAGAACGAGATACATAAGTAGAGTGCAATGAAGTAGTTTTATCATAAACAACAGATACTATTAATAAATCGGCTTCATCTCCTTGAATATTTTCAATATTTTTTAATAAAAGTTTATTACTATTTATCGCTTCTTCTAAAAGCGGTTCATTATTTAATATCATATTTTCAATTAGTTCTCTCTGCGCGCTATTAAAAGTTAAGATAATAATTTTTTTGTATTTATCAATATTTAATTTAGCACGTTCGATTGTTATTTCGGCTTCTATTTTGTTTGTTTTATCTTTATCTCAAATACCATTTGTTTGAATAACTTCGATAGAATCAGATTTATTTTCTGTAAATTTATCAATAACATCTAACTTTGAGTTATAAAAATGTTTAGAAGAAAAAGTCATTAAAGAAGCATAATTAGAACGATAATTTTTATCTAGTAATATTGTGTGAACACCTTTATAAACTGCATAGTTTAGTATAGATTCAATATCTCCTAACTCGACATCTTCAGCATTACTTCTTGTTGAAAATCAACTAGTTGGTTGCATTTGTTTATCATCACCAGCGAAAATTTTGATTTTAGCTAAATAAAGCATCGGAAAGGCTTTTTCTATAAAAATTTGTGAAGATTCATCTAATACAACATAATCGAATTCGTTTTTTTCTCATTTGTTTAACTCGGTATCGACAGAGGAAATTATTATCGGGAATAACTCTTTTATAATTCTATGATGCTCTAAAACAAATTTATAAGGATCTCTTTTTCCGTTTCTTGCAATTACTACAAATTTATTGTAAAGCTTTTTCATTTCTTTATCTTCTTGTAGTTGTTGCATCCTTTTAAAGATTCTATAGAAAACGAAATTTACTATATCATCTTCGTCTGTTAGTTCTTGTTTATTGTTTTCAAAAACAAATTCATAAAAACTATTAATATTAGAAACTTGCTCTAAAGTTAAATTGGATATATTTTTAGTTAATTCTTGAATATTACCTTTAAAATTTTGAATTTCACTAATTATGATTTCTATATCTTGTTTGTCTTCATCAGAAAATTTAGTAAATATTTTCTTTATCAAATTTAATTTTTTACCTCTTTTAGCTTCTAATATAGCCCATTTTAATTTTTTTAAATTTTGAGGTGCATTTTTGAGATCTAAATTGATATTTTTACTTAATTTATATAATGACTCAATTGTCTTTTCTGAAAAATTATTAATATTTCTTTTTAAGAAAGAAAAAGAATTAAAGTTTTCTTCTAAGTTTGAACTATTTTTAATATTTTTAAATAAATCTATATATTTTTTTTCATCATCATAAATAATTTTTAAAGTTTTAATTATTGATTTATTATTGAAGTTTTCTAGAATATCTATAAACTTTAAAATAGGTTCATAAAAACTTTTTTTGTTCATTGAATTATCATTAAGAATAAATAAGCAAAAAATAGATAATTTGTTCATTCTTTCTTTTAAAACGTCAAGGGCAGCTTTTTTTTGGGAAACAATTAATCCAGTTTTATTAAAAGCTATTATATTAGCGATTATATTAGAAATTGTTTGTGACTTACCTGTTCCGGGAGGACCTCAAATAATTGTATTTTGTAATAAAGCAGAAACGGTTGCTTTATCTTGAGAAAAATTAGTTTTATTAATTTTAATAAAATTGAAATGCTCTTTTTCAAAAATAATTTGATTAACTTTATTTTTATAATTATTTTTATTAAAATCCACTTCTAGTATTTGATCAAATTCATCATTTTCAATGATTTTTTCCATTATTTTTCTTTGGTGACTACCAAAAGAATTAAATATACCTAATATAATTCCTGGGTGGAATTTTAAATTATTATCAATGTCTTTGTCTGCTAATTTTATGAAATTATTTAATATATTTTGAGTATTATAGTTTGTTCATTCTTGTTTAATAAGATTTTCTAAATCACTAATTGAATAATTTGAAAAATCTTCATCAATATCAAATATAAAATTTCCCTTTTCTAATGCTCAAATTAATTTTTCATTTAATTTAATATCTCCATTAGAGAAAAGAAAAGCTTGAGAATTAGAAAATTCAATATTTACTTCTTTAAAAAATAAAGGAGCATATAACTTTCTTTTTTCAATTTCGACAGATACGAACATAAAACCTATTTGCATAGGTCAGATGTTTCTTTCTAAATTTATATTTTTAGCTTTATTTAAAAACTTTTTTCATCTATGATTTTGTGTTTGAATTTTTTCTGCTATTTCATTTTGAATTTTGTTTTTAGAGTTTTCAAAGTCTTTTTCTAATTTGCTTTTTCATTCATTAGTTAAAATGTTTTTATTTTCTAAAAAAAGATCTTCCATTTCTTGTATAGATCTTTTTGAGTTAATATTCTTTTCAATGTTTTTTAAATTATTTTCTGTTAAAGGAATTTTAAAATTAGAGAATTTGTATATTTTGTCTAAATTTTTATCATCTAGTAGTTTAAAAATATCTACAAAATCTACTTCATTTAAGTTAACAAATAATGAAGTATCAAATCTATCTACATTAAATAAATTATCTAAAATTCTCTTGTAATTTTCTTTATTTTTTTTAGCCATTTCAAATCTGTCGGTCATTTTATTTCTCCATTTTTCTAGATAATTCTTCCTTTAAAAATTCAGCAACATTTCCAACAATAATATTTACATACTCGCTAGAAACTAAAGTACTAGAAATACCTTTTAATTTTTGAATTTCTTCAGTTTTTACTAAGTTACTATCTTTTATGTAAATTTTCACTTTTTTATGTGTATTTTCAACATTTTGAATATTATTTATATCACCTAAAAATAATATTAAATCATTTATATCGAAAGAAATTTTTTCACTTCTAGAAAGTTCATTTTTTTTATTATTTTTCTTTTTAGAATTTCAATATATTCATATTGTTCCAAATGTTATTATTGTTAAGAAAAATATCATTATTTTATCTTTAGTTTTCATCATTCTCCTTTTCTTTATGTTTTTCCAATAAAACATAAAGCATAACTCTTTTTATTCTACTACTTGTGTATCTTCTTGAATTACATTTATTAACAAATTCATCATAACTTTCTGCATGTATATTTTTTTTAAATAGATTTTCCATACCTTCAGAAATCATCGGGTTTTTTCTAAGCTCTTCAGCGCTAGTTTCTATTACTATTTTTTGAAAATCTTTATAATAATTTTCTATTCTATCAGGAACATTGTCAAATTGCATTGGTGTGTATTTTGAAATATCTTCTTTATTAAAAATCATTTGTCTAATTAAACTAGCAGAGGCAAAATTATCTTTACTTTCTAGTGAATGGAATCCTACTGTTCTTTTTAGTGAATAAGCTTTAATTGGATAATTATTATTAACTATTGCTTTTACATATTCTAGTCCTAATATATCATTAGGCATTAAAATTGATTCGCCAGTTAAATCACTTAAAGCTTTAGAACTCGAATTAGGAAAAGATAAACCAGTTTTTAAATATTTTTTAACTAATTTGTCATATATTTCTTGATTGTAATAAATTGTTTCTGCAATTTTGTATAGATTTTCTACATTATCGGATTCACTACCGAAAATAATTTTGTCAATTTTATGTTCATTAATGATTTTTAGTGCTCCTTGAGCAAAAATATGAGCTGCTTGAGTTGCGAAATTAAAGGGTAATTCTATAACATAATCAGCACCGTGTTTTAAAGCTATTTTTTTTCTTTCTTCAAAGGAAGCAACGGCTATTTCGCCTCTTTGTACATATTTTCCTGATAGAATAATGTAAATTTTATCGTTAGGAAAATGTTTTTTTACATATTCTAATTGATATCTATGTCCATTATGAAATGGGTTATATTCTGCTATTATCGCTATTGCCATAGTTTAATTTTATTAAAAAAAAATAAAAAAAAGAATAAAATAATTTAAATAATTATTCTATTCTAGAAGTGTCAAATAATCCAGAAGTTTCAATGACTGGTTTTAAAGAAATTCAAATTTTAGGATCAACTTTTCTTAGCTCACTAACAATCATTTTAACTTCTAAATATAATGCAATTGTTTTAATTTTATATGTTTCTTTCCCGGTATATCCTGATTGACCTACTCATAAATTATAAGAATGTCAATAATTAATTTCTTTTAGATGATTCATAATTTTTTGAGGTTCAGAACAATAAATAGTTATTGCCACTTTTTTATATTTAGGATAAATTAAATTAACAATGATAGAAGTGATAAAAATATATAAAATAGTTGAAATAACTTGGATTCCTAAAATTCTATATATTCTACCTTCCCCTATATTAAAATGCCCTAATGAACCAAATGTTATTAATGAAAAGAGTGCTATAGAAATTGAAATTATGAATAATATTTTTCCAATCGGTTTTCTTTTTTTAGTTGAATAATAATAAGAGATAAAGTCAGTACCTCCTGTAGAACCTCCAAATTTTCAAGAAATACCAATAGATGTTCCGATTAATACAGAACCAAAGACTGTGTAATAAATTATTTGTCATAAATCGGAATTACTTTCAAGCGCTTTGTTTATGTTTCAGCTTTCTGAAGTAATAGAAATATGATAAATTAAAAAATTTTTAATTATTTCAATATTAAAAAATAAATTTCATAAATTTTGAAAAATCATTCAAATGATTGTTAAATATAAAAAAGATTTTTTTATTGATTTTCAAAAAATAATAATAAGCGGTAAATTTAATAATAAATAAATAAAAGAAAAATATGGTTTAGTTATACTAAAAATATAAGTAATTAAAGTAGGTATTGCAGTTAAGCCTGAAGGTATAGTTTTAGATTGTGCAAGAATTACTGTTATAGCAAATGTAAATAAACAAGATGATAAAAACATCATAAAAATAGAAAAAGGTTTTTTCTTACAAACTTCTATTAAATTTTTAGGATTGTGGTTATCCATATTAATTAATTCTTTTTGTAAATTAACAAATTGCGATTTAAATTTATTATTAGAATTAGTACTCATAATTTTCCTTATTTTTATAAATTAAAAATTATAAAAATTTTATAACATTTTTTACAAATTATAAATTTTTTTTACAAAAAATAGAAAAGTAATATTTTAAATATTTTGAAAATATTTTTATTTCTATTTTTTAAAAAAATATATATCATTAAATAACTAGAAGAAAAAGGAGAAAAATATGATTATAGGAATAAGCGGAATGATAAGTAGTGGTAAAAGTACTTTAACCAAATCTTTAGTAAATAGATTTGAAAATTCTGATTTACTATTAGAGTTTGATGAAAAAGATGAAGTATTTAATACATTTTTAAAGTGATTATATGAGAAAAAAGAAAATTTAACAATTGGATTTCAAACATATATAATTGAAAGTCACTCATCAATTTTTTCAAAAAAAATTAAAGAATTTAATGAAAAAAATAAAAATAATAAAGTAAAAGGGCACTTCTTTTTAGATAGATTTTCAATTGAGCACAATATTTTTGCGCAAATAAATTTAGCACAAAAAGAACCTAAGTACATGAGAGCTTATAACTTAGCTTTTAAAGAATTAATAACTAAAGAAGAATTACCTGAATTAGCAATTTTTCTCGATGTTTCTTTTG
Organism: Mesomycoplasma molare; assembly: GCF_024918955.1. NCBI lineage: Bacteria > Bacillati > Mycoplasmatota > Mycoplasmoidales > Metamycoplasmataceae > Mesomycoplasma > Mesomycoplasma molare. The sequence continues at coordinate 736,860 of NZ_CP103423.1, read as the reverse complement.
AAACATTTAAAGAAAGATTTTTTAAAAGAGAAAGAGAAGTTGAAACAAACAACTGAGAATTAAATAAAGAATATTTTGAGACTTTACATAAGTTTTATAGACCTTATTTTGAAAATTTATGTAATGAGTTTAATTTAAAATATTTCATTGTTGATACAAATAATTTAAGTGAACAAGAAGTAGAGGAAAAAGTTGTTGAAATAATAAACAATTATTCTAAAAATGCTGAACACAAAAAATAAAATTTTATCTTTTTTTCTTTCTTTTTTCCCTTCTACTAAAGAAAAATGAAAAATTTATTCTAAAAACGCAATTCCGATAGTTTTATCAGGATTTCTTGTATCTTTAAATGGTTTTATTGATAATTTCATGGTAACTGGAATTCAGGGAGGAGTTTCATCCTTGAATTTCGCTAATGCATTTACCGGAATAATAGGTGGTATTTTAATTAGCTTCAACGCTATAGGTATGTCTTTATTTGGACAGTTTTTTGGAGCAAAAAAGCAAAGTGAAGCTAAAGATGTATTGAGAGTTAGGTATTTAGTTTCCTTTTTATTAACTTTTTTATTTAGTTTAATAATTTTTTTAAGTCCAGAGTTCTTCATTAGAACAATTGCTAAAGATAATAATTCAGGCAATGGTTCAAGTAGTGTTACATTTAATATAATTGTCAATAATGCAACCGACTACATTAGAATAATTACCATTTCTTGAATATTGCTCTCGATTTCTTTTACTTCCATTTCTTTATTAAGAGAAACTAAAAATAGTTCCATTTCTTTATATATCTCTTTAGCAACATTATTTACTAATATTTGTTTAAATTTAATTTTAATTCCCTTTTTTGAAATAAAAGGTTCTGCTTGAGCGACAGTTATATCGGGTTTTATTAGTTTAACTTTTAGTTTATTTTTTATTTGATTAAAAAAGAAAGAGTTATTAATTAATCCATTTTCTATAGGATCAATAAAGAAAAAAACATGAACATTCTTTTTAAAAAGAATTCCTAGCTTTTTATTGTCATCTTCTAGTTTTATTTTTATTTCTATAAGAACTTTTTTATGAGCAGAAGGATATAAAGTCGGTTCATTAGGTTTTGGAGAATATAAAGAATATTGAGGGCTAGGCTCTTCAGCGATTTTAGGAATAACAACATCACTTACAAATATTTTTACATCCACTTTTGGAATAATAGGAGCAAATATTTCTTTATTTGTTACTTCTAAGTTGGGTAAAAATGAAATCGAGGAAGCTAAGAAAAATGCCAAGGAGCTTAAAGGATTCCATTTTTTAATTGCTGCATTTTTATCCTTTATATTTTTTATAATAATCATTTTTATACCTTATATGAAATTTATTTCAGGCGGAGTTGTTATCGGTTTAGAAGAACAAATAAAAGATATAGTCACTTTAGAAGTATTAAACGAACAAAAAGAGTTAATTTCTAATTATTATTTAAAAGAAATACAATTAACTTGTATATCTATTGCAATTTTTAATCCAATATGAATAATTTTTTCTTCCAGCATAAGAAGTATGGAAGCTGGAGGAAAAAATAACTTAACCTCTATACTACAATTTTTATCCGGGGTTTTACAAATTATTTGATTATCAATAATTGTTTTTGTATTTATTCCGAATATTTCTTTAGACTTTAGATACGAATTTGCGTTTTATTATTTTATTTTATTTACATCTGATTTGCTAAAATTAATTGTTTATGAAATTTTTTATTTAAAAGTAAACTGAGCTAAAAATATAACTCATTAACACAATGAAAATTGTGTTTTTTAATTACTATTTTTATTAAAAAGAAAAATTATAGTAAAATTTAAAATATAAATAATATATAAGGGAGATAAGGTGTATACAGTAAAAAAGATATTATCAAACATAAAAGATTTTGATGGAAAAGAAGTTAAAGTTTTAGGATGAACTTCAAGTTTAAGAGGTAATAAGAAAATTAAATTTTTAGAACTTAATGACGGTTCTACAGTTTATAATTTGCAAGTAGTTTTAAAATCAGAAAGTGTTGATTTAGAAGTTGTTGATAAAACTAGAGATGGTGCTGCTATTTCTATTGTAGGAATTATTAAACATACTCCTAATTCAAAACAAATTGCAGAGCTTCAAGCAATTGAATTTAAACTTTTAAAAAATACAGATGAAGACTTTCCTATTCAAAAGAAAGAAATTTCTATGGAAGTATTGAGAGAAATACCTCACCTTAGACATAGAACAAAATTAATTAAGTCTGTAATGTTAATTCGTTCAACGCTAGCTCTAGAGATTCATAATTTTTTTTCTAAACATAATTTTTTATATGTTTCTTCACCAATAATAACTTCTAACGATGGAGAAGGAGCAGGAGAAACATTTATTGTTGACTCTGAAAGTGTTAAAGATTTCTTTGGTAAAAAAGCTACATTAGGAGTAACTGGACAACTACATGCAGAAGCATATGCGATAGGTTTTAACAAAGTATACACCTTCGGACCTACATTTAGAGCTGAAAATTCACATACAAAAAAACATGCTGCAGAATTTTGAATGGTTGAACCAGAAGTGGCATTTTATGAATTGAAAGATATTATTAAATTAGCAGATCACATGCTAAAAACCGTAATTAAAAAAACTTTAGAAGTAAATAAATTAGAATTTGATTTTTTAGAAGAAAGTATCGATTCTAAATTAAGAGAAAAATTAAGTAATTTTGTCAATAAAAAGATTTCTATCATTGATTATAAAGATGCAATAGAAGAATTGAAAAAAGTTAAAACTGATTTTGAAGAACAAAATATTCACTTCGGTTTAGATTTAGCGACTGAACATGAAAAATATTTAGCGGAAAAATTATTTCAAGGACCAGTTGCAGTAATTAATTATCCTAAAGAATTCAAAGCTTTTTACATGCATCAAAATGATGATGGGAAAACAGTTAGTGCATTTGATTTACTAGTTCCTGGAATAGGTGAATTAATTGGTGGTTCTCAAAGAGAAGTAAGACATGAAAAGTTATTATCTAGAATAAAAGAGCTTTCCATTTCTGAAGAAGAATTAAAATGATATCTAGACTTAAGAAGATTTGGAGATGCAGGTTCTTCAGGTTTTGGTTTAGGATTTGAAAGATTGGTTATGTATGTTACAGGAATTGATAACATAAGAGATGCTATACCATTTCCTAGAACACCTAATAATCTAAAAATGTAAGGAGTAAAATGAAATTATCTATACTAGTTCCATCATATAAACAAAAAAATGAATTAAAATCTTTATTAGATTCATTGTTTGTTCAACAAACTAATAATGATTTTGAAATTGTCCTTACAATAAATAAGCCAACAAATGAAGAACTTAATTTAATTTTTGAATATAAATCATTATTTAAAGAAAAGCTAAAAATATTAATAAATACAAAAAGAAAAAGTGTTATTAAAGGTATATTGGATATGCTTTTTATTGCAGAAGGAGAATATTTTGTTGTAGTATTTCCGGAAACAAATTTAAAAAACTTTTTTGTACAAAAATTCATAGATACTCAAAATAAGTATCCCGCAGATTTAATTGAATTTAAACCACAATTTAAAGGTTTTTTTCACCTGGAACCTAAAAAAAGAATTGAAGAAAAGAAAATATTTTCAATAAAAGATGATAAGAGCGTAATTGCTTATGCTTTCCCGATTATATTTAATAAATTTTTTAAATTAGAAAATGTTCGTGAAATAATTAAGAATAAAACTTTTAAAGATTTAAATTCCAAATATACACTAGATTTTTTATATAAACTATTAATAGATCTAAAAAGTTATGTTTATATAGATGAAGTTATAGTTCATGAATGAAATAATGATATTAGTATTACTAATCCAGTTCAAGTTATTAAAGAATTAAAGGGATTAGAAAATTATGTAAGAGAAAATAATATTTATTTTTTACAAGAAGTTCTATATGCTAAACTTTATTTTTTACAAATTTTTTTACCTGTAATATTAGCAGAAACTAAAAAGTCTTTATTAGTTAGATTTTTAACTAAACAAAAAGAATTTTCTCCTTTTGTACTAAATTACTATGAAAAATTAAAAGAAATGAGAAAAAATGAATTTATTTTATTAACAACGATTAATAAATATATTTTGCTAAATACCGAAGAAAGTAAACTTATTCTAGAAAACACCCCCCCTTCAAAATGACATCTTATATCTAAAAGGATTTAATGAAAAAAGAAGTTCAGTTTTATGTACGTTTCTTTTCAGGTGTTATTGATTTATTGTTATTTTTTTCTTTTTCATTATTGTTAATTTTTGTTTCTTTTTTTGTGTTCAATTTTAATTTCGAAATATCATATTATTTTTGATTATTGTCTCAAATTTTGTTTTTAATAATTTACTTTAATGTTTTACCTATTGTATATAAAGGTCAAACAATAGGTAAAATTATTTTTAAATATCAAATTATTATAAATATAAACAACCAAATTAATAAAAAAAATAATATGTTAGTTTATATAATAAAAAGAAATTTATTTTTTTCTGTTACTTGAATAATTATGTTATTAATTTCCATTATTTTAATTCAACCAGATACTTTAAAAAAAATAATTGATATAAGAAATTTAAGTAATTTAAAAAATATAAATTTAAGCAATGAGTTTTCTAATCTAGAAAAAATATTTTTTAATTTATTTTTAGCATTTAGTAATATAAATTTTTTAGTTTTATTTGTAATTTTTATATTGAATATTAGCAAAAAAAATCCAATTGATTTTTTTTCAGGAACTAGAGCATATTATTTACATAAAAAAGAGGAAATTACTAAAAAACAAGAAATAGAAATAGAAGTTTTAAATTGGCAAGAAGTGGAATGGGAAAAGGAAAGCGAGCATTATGTTGAATGAAATTAATGAAAAAATTTTAAATGGTTTAAATCCTAAACAAAAAGCAGCTGTTATCTATAATGAAGGGCATTTAAGAATTATAGCTGGAGCAGGAAGTGGAAAAACTAGTGTTTTAACAAAAAAAATTGCCTATTTAATTGAAAACAATTTAGCTAATCCTGAAAAAATTTTAGCTGTTACTTTCACTAATAAAGCAACAAACGAAATGAAGGAAAGAATTTTTAACTTAGTAGAATGAAAAAGCGAAAAAACAATGATAAGTACGTTTCATTCATTATGTAACTTTTTTTTAAGAAGAGAAATAAAAAATATTAAAGGTTATCATAGTAATTTTGATATTCTAGATAGTGGTGATCAAAAAAATATTTTAGAAAATATTTATAGAACATTGAAAATAACTAATAGAGATGTTAGTTATTCTACAGCTTTAGAACAGATTTCTAAATGAAAAAATTTAGAAATGTTACCTTCAGACATTGATAGAGATAAATTAGAAACTGATGATGAAATATTATTAGAGATTTATGAACTTTACTATCAAGAATTATCCAATTTAAAGGCCTTAGATTTTGATGATTTAATGATATTTACTTTAAAAATACTTAAAGAAAATATAGAAATTAGAAAGAAATGATCTGATAAATTTAGTCATATTTTGGTTGATGAATTTCAAGATACATCAGACTTACAATTTGACATTATTAAATATTTACTTTCTGAAAAAACGATATTAACTGTTGTTGGAGATCCTGATCAAACTATTTATACTTGAAGAGGGGCGAAGGTTGATTTAATCTTAAATTTTGATAAAACTTTAAATGGAGTTCAAACAATTACATTAGATCAAAATTATCGTTCAACTAACTTAATTTTAAATGCAGCTAATAGTTTAATTAAAAATAACAAAAATAGATTAGAAAAAAACTTATTTACAGAGAATATTTCTAGTGAGGAAATAACTTTTCATCATTCATTTAATGTAGATGTAGAAGCTAGATGAGTTGCTGAAGAGATAAATGAATTAAAAAGAAAAAAAGTACAATTAAAAAATATTGCTATTTTATATCGTTCCGGTTTTTATTCAAGAGCATTTGAAGATGCGTTAATAAAGGAAAATATTCCTTATCAACTATTGGGTGGAGTAAAATTCTTTGAAAAAAGAGTTGTAAAAGACTTAATTTCTTACTTAAAAGTCGTAAACGATGGATCTACTATAGGATTTCATAGAATAATCAATGTTCCTTCTAGAAAAATAGGACCTTCTGCAATTCAAAAAATAGTGGATTTTTCACTAGAAAAAAAGATGAATATTTTTGATAGTTTAATTGATTACTTTACCAATCGTAAAGAAAAAAGCCTAGATGATAATTTTATAGATTTACCTTTAAATCATTCTCTACAAAAAGAATTAGTTGATTTTTTGAATATCATTAATTTATCTAAAAAATTGCTTAAAAATGGAAAAAGTATAGCATTTGTGTTAGAAACAATTGTAGAAAAAGTAAAATATATTAGTTCAATTAAAAATCCTTTAGATAAACAAGAAGCGCAAAATAATCTAAATAGTTTATTACAAGGAATAAAAAATTGAGAAAATAAAAATCCAAAATTAACTTTAAATGATTATTTACTCGAAATTTCTTTACTAACCGATAATGAAGAATCTAGTTTTGAAAGTAATGCTATAACTATGATGACTATACATAGTTCTAAAGGTTTAGAATTCTCTAATGTTTTTTTAGTAGGTATGGCAGAGGGTATTTCTCCAAGTAAAAAATCATTAAAAGATAAAGAAGCTATCGAAGAAGAAAGAAGACTAATTTATGTTGCTATAACTAGAGCTAAAGAAAGGCTTTTTATTTCCGATTCTGGAGGAAATTATTTTGAAAATCAACTTCAATCACAAACATCTAGATTTGTTTCTGAAATGGGTATAAAATCTGAAATACTACAAAATTTTAGAAAAAGAAACACTGATGGAAAATTAAATTATAGAAAAGAAGAAAAAAATATAAATTGACTACCGGGTGATATTGTTAATCATATAGTTTTTGGAGAAGGTGTTGTTTTAGAATTACAAAATGACACCGTGGTTATAAAATTTAAAAATTTAACCGAAAAAGATTCGATAAAAAAAGTTTTAAAAAATCATAAATCTCTAGAAAGAATAGTAACAAATTAAAATGAATGATAATAAAGATATTTTCGCCTTATTGCTTTCTAATCATTTAGAGATTTTTTTAACACTTTTAATATTTTTTTTATTTCTTACTGCCTCTATTTTTTTCTTATTTTCGTATATAAATTTTGAAAAGAAAAGAAGAAAAAATATTTCAATTTTAGTTCCCTTAGTTTTTGACGATAAAAATCAAAGAATTCGTTTAATAGATTCTAAATTTAAAGATAGTGCAGAACAAATATTTAAAAATAAATCTGATATTTTTAACGGAAAATGAGTAAATATATCAGAATTTGCTAAAAATATTAAAACAAAAGATAGAGTTCAATTTTTAGAAATCTTAAAAAATTGATCAAATCAAGAAATTGAATTTTCATTATTAGAAAAAGAAAGAAAAGAGGAATCTACAAAGAAATATAAATTTATATTTTCAAAAAATGATGAGGATAAAACGATCATTATCCAAAAAAATAATTATGCAAAGTTTGAATACAGATTTTGAACTAAAATGTATAAAAAATTAAAGATTAAAAAAACATATGAGACAAAAACAAAGAAAAGATATTCATTATTTTTTAGTTTTTCTTTAATTCGTTGATTCATAAAGGAAGATGTTTATAAAAACATTGTTGAAAAAATTATTGAAACTAATTTTTTACTTAGTATAAAAATTAAACAAATAGTTTATGATGATGGTAACCTAAGTTTTATGTTTACTAGCAATAGTAAAAAGGAAATTAACATTTTAAAAAGTAATTTAGTAAAAAAGTTTAATAAATTTAAAAATAATTTCTTTTTTAATTATGAATCAATAGTAATAATAGACAATAAAGCAAACACAAAAACAACTTTAAATAATAATAAAATCAAAAAAATTATTAATTTTTCTTTATGAAAATCTAAAGAATCAAAAACAATATTTGAATTAGAACATCCTTATTTTTTGGAAGATGCCGAGGAATTAGAGAAATACAATTTAGCTTTAGAAAATTTAAAAAATTGAATTAAAAAAGATGAATTAAATAAAATAAATTTAGAAATAAGAAATCTTAAAAGAAAAATAGGACAAATTCAGTTAGAAGATATTCCTTTAGAAACTAGAAAATATTTGTCTTATAGAGAAAAATATAAAATAGCTGAAAAAATTTTATTAGAAGATTTAGATAAAAAAGTTTCAGACAAATCAAACTTTATTTTCACTTACACTGACCTTTTTTTAAATAATTATTCATCATTTGATAAAAACACGTCTAATCTAATTATTAAAATAAAAAGTTTTTTAACTTTCGTTAAAAGAGCGAAGGAAAAATTAATAACTGAAGAAAATAAAGAATTCGACAGATGGGGATTATACATAGAAAAAATGAATAATTCATTATTTTCTCTTTTAATAGAACTAAAACCTAAATTTTTAGTTATATCTAGTGAAATTTTAAGCAAAATAGATGATAATTTTAATGTGTTAACTTTAGAATCATTGTTTAAAATAGCTCAAGAAAAAGAGATAATGATAATATATGAAAATAAAAAGACCATAATAAAAGATGAACAAATAATAGATAAAATAGGTTATAAGTATTATTACTATATATAATTAAATAATGTAGATATTCGATTTTAATCTGAATATCTTTTTTATTAACTTAAATTTTTACTTTTTAATTTTTTTATATTTTATAAATAATTTAAATAATAAAAAAAGTTCTTATAAAAAATAAAAATTATGCTATAATAAATACCGGAGAAGTAGCTCAGCTTGGCAGAGCGCTACGTTTGGGTCGTAGTGGTCGCAGGTTCAAATCCTGTCTTCTTCACCATTTTTGGGGGGGTAGCTCACCTGGCTAGAGCGCCTGCCTTGCACGCAGGAGGTAGAGGGTTCGACTCCCTTCCTCTCCACCATGGCTCTGTAGCTCAGTTGGTTAGAGCGTTCGGTTCATACCCGAAAGGTCAAGAGTTCGACTCTCTTCGGAGCCACCAATATGGAAACCCAACGGGTTAATAAAAAAATTTTGGACCTATAGCTCAGTTGGTTAGAGCAACCGGCTCATAACCGGTCGGTCACTGGTTCGAGTCCAGTTGGGTCCACCATGGGCAATTACCCAAGAGGCTGAAGGGACTAGTCTTGAAAACTAGCAGGGGCTTCACCGCCCGCGGGGGTTCAAATCCCTCATTGCCCGCCATTATTATTAATAAGTAAAGAGCTTAAAAATAATTCCAAAATGTTGTTATTAATTTCAACATTAATATAGCGGAGTGGAGCAGTTGGCAGCTCGTCGGGCTCATAACCCGAAGGTCATAGGTTCGAGTCCTATCTCCGCAACCAAGGTTCAGTGGTAAAGTGGTTTAATACGTCTCCCTGTCACGGAGAAGATCGCGGGTTCGATCCCCGTCTGGACCGCCATGGCTCTGTAGCTCAGTAGGTAGAGCAACGGATTGAAGCTCCGTGTGTCACTGGTTCGATTCCTGTCGGAGCCACCATTTCAAATATGACCTAATTTAAACATAAATAATTTTGTTTAAATACGCCCCCCCCAATAAAATGGGGATTTTTTATTCTTTTTTATTTTTTAGATTAAAATTTATATACAATACTATTTTTTACTAGGTGTAATATGAAAAATAAAATTTTTAAAGTATTATTAGTTTTCTCAATTCCGTTTTTAGTTTCATCCTGCAATTATCAAATACAAAGTACAATAAAAAATAAAGAAAATAAAGAGCAAGAAAAAAATTCAAAAATTAAATTAAAAACTAAAGTTGATAATTCTATAAATAAAAGTGAAAATAAAGAAAAAGAAAAAACATCTAAAGTTGATTTTACAAGTAACAATATCAATATTGAAAACAAGAAAGATGATAAAAATTTAGAAACTAAAAAAGTAGCAAACGAAAATAATGAAGTAAAGAACAACGAACAAAAGCAAGATAAAAAAACAGAAGAAAATTCAGATACTTCCAAAGTGAAAAAAAATTCAAGTAATGAAGAGTCTTATTTTCAATTAAAAAGTGAAGTAACATCTTTTATCGAAACAAGTTTAGAGGAACTAAAATATAAAAAATATAAAGATGAATTAGAAAATATTATAAATGATACTTATTATTTCGTAATGACCAAACAATATAAAAACTTAAATGAATTTTATGGAAAACAAAAAGAAATTTTAAGTAGTGCCTTTGAAAAAGTCATAAAAAGCTATACTAGTGCAGAAGAAGTAAAAGACTTTAATACAGAAGAAAAAAATACCAACACAAGTAACGTTGTTAAAGACTACAATAAAACACTAGATGAAAATATTTTGATAAATGAAGAAAGTCGTTATTTTATGAATTTATTTTCTGTTGAAAAAATAAATGATTATTATAAACATAAAGAACAACAAAATGCAAAAAAGTTTATTTTAGAAAAAACGTTGGAAATTACTTCGGGAAAATCAACAAGAATGAGCAAAATTAGAGCTATATATGATTGAATTCACAAAAATCTAAGATATGCACATAATGGCGATATTACTGCAGAGATAGATCCGGTTAGAGCATATAAAAATAAATTTGCTGTTTGTGGAGGATATAGTAATTTATATAAAGCTATGCTAGATTCTATTGGTGTGAAAAATGTTGTGGTTATTGGTTGATCAAGATACGGTGATCATCAATGAAATTTAGTTTATGATGAAGAGGGTAAAAACTTTTTTCACTCAGATCCTACGTGAGGAGGAGATGCTAATTTTAATTCACCAGTTGAAAATTTTTCCAGATTACATAGAACATATAAAATTATAGATGCGCACCAACCTATAGGCGGTTTTGAATATGAATACAATAGAGGATTTTCTGTATTTAAAAATTTAAATAATAAAGATGAAAGTATAAAAAAACCATTAGAAATTATTGATGAAAAATATAAAGTTGTAAGCATTTCACAGGAAACATTACAAACTAGTGATGTATTATATATAGGTGAAAACATTGAAAGAATTGATTATTTAGGTGGCACTTATAATGTTAAAAGATTTGAAGTACATCCTAATAATAAGTACTTTTCTTCAAAAAATGGTGTTTTATTTAGTAAAGACATGAAAATATTACTTGTCGTACCTAGAAAATATGAAAATACCGAAATTACTATACCCAAAACTGTAAAAGTTATAGAAGATTTAAAATCTTCACTTCAAGCAGAAAAATTAAATAAAATTTTAGTAGAACCTGGTAATTACTGATATAAAAGTTTTGGGGGAATTTTATATAATTCTGATTTTACAAATATAGTTTATGTTCCTAACAATATTAATAAAACTTTAATAGTACATCCCTTTACAAAGCTAAAACAAAATGATTTTTCATTTAATAAAAATATTGAAGAAATAATTATTCCAGAAGGAATAGAAAAAATTCCTAGAGATTTTTTAAATAATTTAACTTCCTTTAAAAAAATTTATCTCCCTTCCACGCTAAAAAGTTTTGATGAAAATGCCTTTTCTAGAGTTAATTCTAAAGACTTTGAAGTTATTTTAGCTGATAAAATAAGTGAAGATGTAATAAAAACTATAGAAAAATTAAAATACAAAATCAAAAATAAATAAAATAAAACACACATTATTTTGTGTGTTTTTCATTTTTGTTTAATATTAACTATGACTGTGAAATGCCAATAACATTAATGTCATAATTATACCGATAGCAAATGCAATTAATGCTAAATATCATTCTTTTTTTGTTCTATTTCTTAAATGAATAAATTCTGGAGTTAATTCAATTACAACAACAAAAGTTAAAATCGAACCACCAGATGAATTTATTAGAGGTAATAATCACCAAACTGAATTTAAAAATCTATTTATAAAAGCACCTATTGTCATAATTGGTACTAAAAGTAAAGTTGTAATTAAATTATATATAACAGCTTTTTTTATTGTTTGTCCATATTGCACTTGTCTATAATAAACAATTAAAATTTCAATAATTATATGGATATTAAAAGTAACTATCAGTCCAATATTTAAAGGTTCACCTGAACTCATTTTAGCAACTGTAGCACCTAAAATAAAACCATCTATAGTTCTATGCGATAATAATAGAAGTATAGCTAATCAAGCTGATTTCGGATTATCAATATCTGCAAAGTTTACAATATGATCATGGTGACCATGTTCATCATGATTTTGATGAGATTCAGAAACTCCAAAAAATCTAACAAAGAAATATCTAACAACAAAAATACTACTTATTCCTATAAATGAACCAGAACCCACAATTAAAAGTACTAAAAATTGTTCATTTAATTCATTAGCTTCTAAAAAGTCCGCTAAATAAGCTTGTTCGTGAATATTGCGTTCTAAAACTTCATAACTTTCTCTTAAAAAACCAACAGTTCCAATTATTAAAAGCATTCCAGCACTTAAAGCGTATAAATAAATGTTAGTGCTTTTTTTAATTGTAGGCTTGATTTTTGCAATTAATAAAACAATACTTATAGGTATAACTAAAAGAATTGATATATAAATTATTAGATTAACAAGAATTGCAAGATCTATATTTCCATTAAAATTTTGAGATTTAAATGGGAACATTTTTTCCTTTCTACTTTAAAAAACAACTATATTTTATCACAATTTATAAATTTTATAAGTATAATTGAATAATGAAAACTCCAATTAAAAAGCCGAATTTACTTTTCTTAGACTTAGACGGAACATTACTTGATAAAGGTATTGGTGTTTGGGCTAGGATGAGTGAAAAAAATAAAAATGCAGTTTTGAAATACTCCAAAGATCATCCTGTTGTAATATCAACAGGTAGAGTTTTTTCAAATGAGGTAAGAAATATAGCTTTAAATATTAATGCAGAGTTTGTTGTATGCCAAAATGGTTCTATTATTCTTGATAAAAATTTTAAAGAATTAGAAAATTCTAAAATTTCAAGCGATGTTGTAGAAATTATATTAAAAGAGGTACAGGATTTAAAAATTACATTTGTAGCAAATCCTGGTGAAATAATATATGGAAGAGGTGTTTGAAACAGAGTTTTTTCTTGATTTTCACATTTCGAGCCTAAAAAATATTCTGATTTTTTTTCAAAAGAATTAAATAAAATATTATTAATTAGTAGATCTAAAAAGAAAATTAAAAAAATTTTGAATCTATTAAACACAAAGTTTTCTAATGAAGTTGAAGCTAAAGTTGTAGGTAAAAACTTTGCAATAGAAATTACAAAAAAAGGTTGTTCCAAAGGTAATGCTGCTAAAAAAATAGCGGATTTATTAAACATAGATCTTTCAAATTCTATGCATATAGGAGATTCTATGAATGATTCATCTACAAAAAATATTGTAGGCAATTTAATTGCTTTAAAAAGCGGCTCAAAAAGACTAAGGGAAATAGCGGACACAGTTGGACCCAGAAAACGACGGGGAGGAGTTGCGAAAATTTTAAATTCTTTTAAATAAAATTTTATTTATTGTATAATTTAAAATGTATTTATGGCACCATAGCCAAACGGCCAAGGCATGGGTCTGCAACACCCTGATTACCGGTTCGAATCCGGTTGGTGCCTCCAAAGCGCCCGTAGCTCAACTGGACAGAGTGTTTGGTTACGGCCCAAAAGGTTAGGGGTTCGACTCCTCTCGGGCGCGCCATATCATTTTTGACCTAAAGGAATCCCAATTCCTTTTTTTTATCAAATTATTTACTTTATAAAGATGGAGGAATTTTGAATAATAAATATAATTTGCATAATATTAGTGAATATTCTTTTTTAGAATCTACTTTAACTATAAAAAAAATGGTTGAATATGCTAAAAAGGAAAATATACCTTTTTTGTCTTTGACAGATAGAAATTCTATGTTTGGTATAGCGTATTTTTTAGAAGAGTGTAAATCTAATGGAATTAAACCGATAATCGGAATCGATTTAGATGTAGAAAACTACCGTTTTATAATTTTGGCTAAAAATTATGAAGGATTCATTCATTTATCTAAATTAAGTTCTTTATACTATGAAAAAAAATATATAAATTTATCTATGCTAGATAATGAAAATATTATTGTAATTGATCACCCTATCTTTGGTTATTTTGCAAAGAACAAAGAAGAATTAAATATTAAAAATTATTTTATTTCTACAAATGACCTCAATAAAGAAAATTCTATTTTTATAAAGGAAAATAGAATGTTTTCTAAAGATGAAAACAAAGTTTTAGAATCTTTATTACAAATAAGTGGTAAAAGTTTAGAATCAAATAATTTTTATAATTATTTTACAGAAGAAGTAATTTTAGATGAAATTATAAAAGAAAGAATTGAAAAAATAATTAGAGAAATAGATATAGTTTTTCCTAAAATAAGAAATACTTTACCCAAATTTAGAAATAATTTAAATTTAGATTCTAATACTTTTTTAAAAAAAATAGTAAAAGAAAATTTAAAACTAAAAGAAGAAGAATTAAAAAAATATAAAGATAGTTTACAAAGAATAAAGTATGAATTAGAAATTATAGAAAATCTAGGATTTGCAGATTACTTTTTAATTATTTGGGATTTAATAAAATGAGCAAAAGAACAAGGAATATTTATAGGCCCAGGAAGAGGTTCTGTTTCTGGTTCTTTAATTTCCTATGTTCTAGATATTACCGAAGTTAATCCTTTAAAATATGACTTATACTTTGAAAGATTTTTAAACCCTAAAAGAGTTTCAATGCCTGATATTGATATTGACATTCAAGATACTAGAAGAGATGAAGTTATAAAATACTTATTTAATAAATATGGAGAAAAAAATGTAGCATTAATCGCTACCTTTCAAACTTTAGGTGCAAAAATGGCATTTAGAGACATAGCGAGAGTTAAAGGCATTTCTGTTTCTGAAGTTAATGAAATAACAAAATTATTTAAAAATGATATTTCTTTAGAAGAATCATACGAAGCAATCCCTAAAATAAAGGCTAAAATAAACTCCAATGCAAAATATTTAGAAGTTTATAATATAGCAAAACAAATAGAAGGTTTACCTAGACAACATGGTACTCATGCGGCCGGAATAGTTATAAGTAACAAGGAAATTAATAATTTTGTTCCTACTCTTTACACAGAAAATAATTTGTTAGAAACGCAATTTACGATGGAACACTTAGAAAACTTTGGTTTACTAAAAATAGACTTATTAGGATTAAAAAACTTATCAGTGGTAAAAGATATTTTGGTTTTAATAAAGGAAAATTTAAACTTAGATATTAAATTTGAAAATGTGCCGACATATAATTTAAAAACCAATATTCTACTTTCACAAGCCAAAACTAATGGAATTTTCCAATTAGAATCTCCTGGTATGAAAAGTACTTTACTTAAAGTAAAAGTTTCTTCTTTGGATGATGTAATAGCGATAATTTCATTGTTTAGACCAGGACCTATGGAAAATATAAATGTATATGCCAAAAGAAAAAGTGGTTTAGAAAATATTTCGTCTATTTCAAATGAATTTGATGAAATTGTTAAAAATACTTTCGGTATTATTGTTTATCAAGAGCAAATTATGAAAATTTGTCAACAAATTTCTGGAATGAGTTTTTCTGATTCTGATATTTTAAGAAAAGCAATTTCAAAGAAAAATTTCAATGAAATACAACCTATAAAAGATAAATTTTTCTTAGGAGCTTTAAGTAGAGGATATGATGAACAAACAGCTAAAAATATATTTGAAAAAATTGAGCACTTTGCTGAATATGGTTTCAATAAAGCTCATGCTGTTGCTTATGCAATATTAGCTTATAAAATGGCGTATCTAAAAACAAATTACACATTATATTTTTATTCAGCGCTTTTAAATAACGCAAATGGCTCTCATGAAACTATAAAGAAATATGTTTTGGAAGCTAAAGAAATGGGTTACGAAATAATAGCTCCTGATATTAATAATTCTACAAATAACTGTGTGATTGATAATAATAAAATATTTTTACCTTTAATAATGATAAAAGGATTGGGGACTGTAGCTACAAATAAAATTATCGACATTAGAAAAAGTGAAAAATTTAGCTCATTTTTTGATTTTTGCTTAAAAATGAAATTAAATAATATCGGAGATTCCGTTATAAAAATTTTAATCAATTCTAATACTTTAAGAGAGTTTGGTTCACCATCATTTTTATTAAAACAATATAATGAAATTTTATTATCTTTAGATTTAGTTATAGACAAAGAAAATGATGAACATAAAATAAATACAACTATTTATGAAAAATTAAAGGAAAATAATTTATTATTTTCTAGTGAAAATAATTTTATAGATAAAAATGAAATCTCTTTAATTCAAGATAATGAATTAAATTATTTAGGGATGATTTTTTCTAAAGAAAAACCTAATAAATATGAAACCGATATAAAATTAGAAAATATGCATGTAGATACGCAATATGTTTTACCACTAAGAGTTATTTCTAAAAAAACAATATTTGATAAAAACAAAAATGAAATGGGCATCTTAACTTTAAAAGATAGTTCAAAAACTATAGATGTTTTTGTGTTTTGAAAAGCGTGAGAAAAAATAAAGGAAATTGAAGTAAAAAAATTGTATTATTTTGAAATAATGAAGAAAAATGACAAATATTATATTTCAAAAACCTTGAGGGAGTTATATGAATAAAAAAATTTTACTAGTAGATGCTAATTTACTACTTTTCAAGTCATTTTATGGAACATTTTATACAAAATTGACTAATAAAACAGGTACACCAACTTCTGCAATAAATGCGTTTTTTAATAGTTTATTTAACATTATTAATTACGTTGATCCAGATTATTTATATTTAGCATTTGATTCTGAGGAAAAAACAGAAAGACACAAATTATATGCAAATTATAAGGAAGGTAGAAAAAAAGCTCCAGAAGAATTATGGGTTCAATTTGATTGAATAAAAAAAATATTAAAGTCTCTTAATATAGTATATGAAAATGTGCCAGGTTATGAAGCAGATGATTTAATAGCAACAATTGCTAAAAGATACTGCGATGAAAATCAAATTTTTATTTTTTCAGATGATAAAGATTTATTACAATTAGTGGATAAAAATGTATCTGTTATAAGTAAAAAAAGACAAGAAATAACAGAATGAAATTATTTAAATTTTTTTGTTAACGAAGATTTATTTCCAAAACAAATAATTGATTTTAAAGCACTTGCAGGTGATTCATCTGACAATATAAAAGGAGTTCCAGGAATCGGGGAAGTATCTGCAAAAAAATTATTAAATAAATACTCTAATATAGATTCTATATATAGACATATAGATGATTTTTCTTTACCTATGCAACAAAAACTTTTAGAAGCTAAAGAGCAAGTTTACTTATTTAGAGAAATTATAAAATTAAAT
The DNA here is from genome assembly GCF_024918955.1 of Mesomycoplasma molare. NCBI lineage: Bacteria > Bacillati > Mycoplasmatota > Mycoplasmoidales > Metamycoplasmataceae > Mesomycoplasma > Mesomycoplasma molare. The sequence goes on along the minus strand of NZ_CP103423.1, from coordinate 719,427 downwards.
TCACAAGCAAAAACTAATTATGATTTAGATTCTATAAGATTAAGAATCAGCACTTCCAAAGAAACATTTGAAATACTTGATTTTTTAGAACTAAAAAGAATAAAGGGTATATTGGAAATATATTAAATGATTGCGATAATTGGTAAATATGGTTCAGGTAAAACCACCTTTTTAAAAAAAATTGAATCTTATGGCTTTTCGGTTTTATATACAGATGACTTTTTTAAAAAATGTTATGAAAAAAATGAAGAATGCTATTGCATTATTAAAGAATCGTTAGGTCAAGAATTTGTAGACGATAAATCAGTTTTAAAAAACAAATTAAGAGAATTTATTATAGAAAACAAAAATAATATAAATATAATCGAAAAATTAGTTTATCCCGTTTTAGAAGATCATTTAAAAAATAATAAATATGATTTTGTCGAAATTCCTAATTTATTTACTCAAAATGCAAATTTTGCTAAATATTTTGAACAAATTTTTAATATTGAAATAAGCGAAGAACAAAGATTAAAAAACATTGAAAAAAAGTATGTAGATAAAAAAACATCAAAATTAAATAATAAACTAAACAACGGAAAAAAAGGCAAAAAAGTTGTTAATATAATGTGAGAAGATACGCATAAAAAAGATTTTTTTATTGATTTTTTAAAATCTCTAAAATTGCTATAATAAAATACTAATGTACTAAAAAATAAGGGGTAATATGAAAACAGAATATAAAGTTGAATTGGATAAAAGAATAACAGATTATGATTTTGAAATAATAAATAATTTTTATACACCTGTAATAGGAGCAAAATCGGTTTATATATTCACTTTTATTTACAATAAACTAAAAGAAAATGGTTTTAATAAACCTTTCAATTTAGATATTTTAGAGCTAATGAAAGAGTTAAATATGAGAGAAAGCCAAATAAGTAAATCTAAAAAATTTCTTGAAGCTGTTGGTTTAATTAGAACTTATTATTCTGCTTTATTTAATGAATATATTATGGTGATAAAAAAGCCCTTAGAAATTGATATGATTTTAAAAAATAATTTATTTTTAAATGAGATCAAAAAAAGTATAGGAGAAAAAAAATTAAATAATTTAATTGAAAAATTTAGAATACATACAACAGATTTAGAAGAATTCGATGATGTTAGTACTAGATTTTTAGATGTTTTTTCTATAGATGAAATTAAAATTTCTAATACTACTGAAATAGATTTAGTAAAAGTTAACGACAACGAAAATGCTAAAACTATTTTTAACACACAGAGATTTTTATCTTTTTTAACTAATAAGCCTGCGAAAATTTCTCTTGTAAGAGAAATAGATAAATTTTTAACGCATTTAAGTCAAGAAAGCATCAATGAAATATTAGATTTTTGTTTTAAAGTTAATAAAAAAATTAATAAAGGATATTTTAATGCAATCGCATTAGATCTTATAAAAAAAGAAATTTTAGATCCTAACGAAATTAAGATAGAATTACACGATGCTTTAGAATTTAAAACAGGCAATAGCAATAATTCAGAAAATATTCTTAGTTTAGAAGATGAAGAAGAAATAAAAAAAATAGCAACTGTAGAAGAAAAAAAATCCAAAAATATTTCTGATACTACTTTAGAAGAACTATTGGAAAATTACTTATAATAAAATTATGAATAAAGAAAATAATATTTTTGCTCAAAATGCAAAAGTTGAAAAAACATTCTTAAATAGAGAAGTAGACAAAATAATAGATGAAATAAAGTCTAGTGATAAAGTTCAAAAACTAATAGAAAAATATAATGTTACAGAACAAGAAATAATAACGAAATTAGATTTATTTATTCAAGTTTTAGAAAATGAATCATTAGAAAATGATAAGGATTTTGAAATTTCTTTTAAAAGAGATGAAGACGGAGAAATTAAAAGAATTTTTACATCTTCTTTAAAAAGAAAAAGAAACATATATAAAGAAAACTTTTGATTAACAAATATTTCTGTTGTTGATATTGAAAAAGACTTAAAAGATTTAATGAGAGATAATAGCATAAAAAATTCTGATATAAATAAAAGATACATTGACTTAGTTAAAATGTATAAAAAAAATAATCTTGGCTTTTTTTTATATGGAAATAATGGAGTAGGAAAAAGTACATTTTTAAAATCTTCTGCTGTAACATATGCAAAAGAAGGATTTAGTGTAGCGTTTATTAATATACCTATTTTTCAACAACATTTAATGGATAAAATTAGTGAAAAAAAACTTAATTTATCCGAAATTATTGAAAAATTAAAAAAAGTTGATGTTTTATATTTGGATGATTTGGGTTTAGAAAAAAAGTCAGATTGATTTAGAGACACTGTTCTTTTACAAGTTTTAGAAAATAGATATTTTAATAAAAAGAAAACTTTCTTTTCTTCTTATTTCAGTATTAATCAATTAGAAGAAGTTTATTTAGCAATTATTGAAAATGAACACAAAAAAGCTAAAAATAATTTATCAGAAATTGAAAAATTAAAAATATCAAAATTTATTAACCGAATAAAAAGTTTATCAGTTGAATATGAAATAAAAGGAGAAAAGATTTCTATTTAGTCTATAATTAATAATATTTTATTAATTTGAAAAATATTTTATAATTAATTTAAATATTATGAAAACAGAAGATATGGAAACTAGATTAAAAAAGTGAAAAAAGTATAGAGATTCTGTAAATGGAGGCTCTTTTTTTTATTATTCTTTTTTACAATCTGATGAAAATTTAAAAAAGAAATATTTAACATTAAAAGAGATGATTAAAAAAATTAATCTAGAAAAAACCATGAAGTTAGATGAAATAAGTGTTTTTGAAAATTTAGATAAAGAAAATAGTCTTGAATTAGAATTTGATAATATTTATAATAAATTAAATATTTTAGATGAAAATAATTTTAAAATTAGTCTAGAAAATTTATATAGTGAAATTAATGATGATTTTTCTTTTTTAGATAATTTAGATATTTCTTCTCATTTATTTGATGATGAAATAAAAGAATTAGATAATATAAAATTAAATAATAAGGGAGATATTATGAAAAAAATAAATATAGCGATTGATGGACCTTCTGGAGTGGGTAAATCAACAGTTTCTGAACTTATTGCCAAAAAATTCAATTTAAAATTTATAAATAGCGGATCTCTTTATAGAGCAATTTCTTTATTTTTCTTTCAAAAATTAGGAAAAGAACAATTTAAGCAAATTTTAGATGAAAAATATGTTTTAGATAATTGGAATATTAAACAATTGTTTCTTGATCCCTTTGGAAACTTATTTTTAGATAATGTTAAAATAGAAAATAAAGATTTAAGAAAAGATGAAATATCTTGAGGAGCAAGTAAAATTGCTAAATATAAATTAATAAGAAGTCAAATTGTTTCATTTTTGCAAGATTATTCGGAAAAAGAAAAAGGTGTAATTATGGATGGCAGGGACACTACTTTTGTTGTTTTACCTAATGCGGAGCTAAAGATTTTTTTATGAGCATCAGCAGAAATTAGAGCAACAAGAAGAATGGAACAAAACCAGGAGTTAGGTTTTAAAACCAATTATGAAGAATTACTAAAAGAAATAGAAGAAAGAGATTTTCAGGATATGAATAGAGAAAACGACCCTCTTCATAAAACAGATGATGCAATATTGATAGATTCTTCTAATATGAATATTCAAGAAGTAGTAAATAAAATTTCTGAGCTTATTTTAGAAAGGATTAATAATGAGTAGTAAGGTAGTGGCTATTGTTGGTAAACCTAATGTTGGTAAATCAACATTATTTAACAAATTAATTGGTAAAAGAGTTTCTATAGTTTATGATGAACCAGGAGTTACTAGAGATAGAATATACGAAAAAGTTCAATGAGCAGGAAAAGAATTTAAAATAATCGATACAGGCGGAATAGAAGTTGAAGAAAAAATATTTCAAGATCAAATTAGGATTCAAGCTCAAATTGCTATCGAAGAAGCTGAAATAATTTTACTTATATTAGATGGAAGAAACGAAATAGATAAAGATGATTTTTTTGTAGTTAACCTATTAAGAAAATCAGGAAAAAAAATAATAGTTGCATGCAATAAGTTAGAAGATAATAAAGAATTTGATTATTCTATTTATAAATTAGGATTTGAAAAGTACTTTCCAATTTCTGCTATGCATAGTGAAGGAGTTGGGGATTTATTAGATGAAGTGGTGTCTAATTTCAGTAATGATAACGAAAACTCTAATGACCATTTTAAACTTTCAATAATTGGTAAACCAAATGCCGGAAAGTCTTCTTTACTAAATTCTTTATTAAAAGAAAACAGATCTATAGTTTCGCCAATAGCTGGAACCACAAGAGATTCTATTTCTTCTTTTTTTCAGATTGATAATTTAGACTTTGAAATTATAGATACAGCAGGAATTACTAGAAAATCTAAATTAGTAGAATCTGTAGATCATTATGCACTTATGAGGGCTATGAATTCCTTAGCAGAAAGTGATTTATCGTTAATTGTCATAGATGCAACCAAAGAAATTTCGCACTTTGATTCTAGACTTGCAGGATATGCCTTTGAAGAAAATAAACCAATAATATTGGTTGTAAATAAATGAGATTTAGTTCAAAAAGAAACTAATACAATGGTTGAATTTGAAAAGAATTTAAGAAAAAATTATAAGTTTTTAGATTGAGCTTCAGTAATATTTATATCAGCACTTTTTGGTAATAGATTAGATAAATTAAAAGAGGAAATATTATCTGTAAGAACAAATTTACAAAGAAAAATCCCAGCTCATCTTTTGAATGAAGTTATGATGGAGATTCATCAAAGTCAGCCCGCGCCTTCTTTAAAAGGTAAAAGATTAGAAATTTCATTTATAAAGCAAGTAGAAGGTAAAATTCCAACTTTCTTACTTTTTGTAAATAATAAAAATTATGCGCATTTTACTTACATGAGATATTTAGAAAATCAATTAAGAAAATATTTTGATTTTAGAGGTACTCCTATTAAATTAATTTTAAAAAATAAAAATGAGGCTAAATAAATGAGAAGAAAAGATATTTTAATTCAATTATCTCAAAGAACAAAACTAAATTTAAAAGATTGTGATTTATTTTTGGATGCTTTTATTGATTTGATTAAAGAAAAGGTTTCTAATAATGAAGAAATATTGATTCCTAAATTAGGAACTTTTACAAGTCAATTAAAAAAAGAGAGAGAAACTGTTTATTTTAAAACAGGAGAAAAATTTAAAGTTTCTCCAAAAAGAACTCCTAAATTTAAAGCTTCTAAGTCCTTTAAGGATTTAGTGCTAAAAAACGATTTATAAATATTCTATTACAGAAACAAAATCTATTATTCCTGGATACATTAATTCTAATTCGATTCCGTTTTTTTCAAAAAAAGTTAGATTTAAACTCTCTTTTAAATTTAGTTTATCAATTGAAATGATAAAAAAACGTTCTAAATGTTTAAATAAAATTATAAAAAATGAAATACCACCATGATTTTTAATTTTCCTTAAATAATCTAGTTGGTGTTTTTTTATATTTGATTTTGGTAAAAAGTTTTCATTAGTACTTTTAGCTTCAAAACTGATGAAGTTTCCTTTAAAAACGCCGTAATAATCCACAGTACTTTTTTTAGCTATTATTGCATTTTCTAATTCATTATTATTATGAACTTTTTTAAAAGAAATATCTAAGTTCTTTTTGTGAAAAATTGCTACATTGTTCTCTAAATAAAATTTAATAGTTTTGTTTATTATTTGTTCTAGTATCATTCCTCTATTTTTACTTATCATATACAAAAATTTCAAAAATAATAAAGTAATTTTAAAAAAGGAAATAAAAAGTAAAAGTATAGAATTTTTACTATTTTTATAAAAAAAAGTATAATTTAATATATGATTGGAGTAGATTTAACACAAATATCAAGATTCAAAAATAAAAAAGAAACATTTGTTAGAAAAATACTTAGTAAAAATGAAATACTAGAGTATGAAAATTCTGAAAACAAAGAAAAGTTTTTAGCTACTAGGTGAGCAATAAAAGAAGCTATATTTAAAGCTGATAACTCATTCTTTGAATTTAATCTTATAGATATAAAAAAAGAAAATAAAAGGTATAAATTTAGAGAATTTGAAATATCTACTTCTTATGAAAATAATTTGGTAATAGCAATAGTTTATAAAAAATAGAAAAGGACATGTCATGATAAAACTTAAACAAATTTTACTAGCCCCGATTTGATTGTATAGATTAAATAAAATAAGAAGAATGTCTAAAAAATATAAAAAAGGAAAATTAGAACTTTCTGCACAATTTAGAAATGACTTAATTTTAAAATATGCTAATAAGCTTTTAAAACTTTATAATGTTAATTTAATTATTAAAGGAAAAGAAAATATAACTTCTAAAAATTCATTAATCGTAGCAAATCACCTTTCAAATGCAGATGCTTTTATAATTTTTAGTGCATTACAATCAATTTTAGAAACAAAACATGATCCAAAAAAAATAGTAACTTTTTTAGCTAAAATTGAATTGACTAAAAATTGAACTTCTAGAAGTGTTTTAAATTTAATTGATACATTTTTTATTGATCGCTCTAAAATAAAAGATTCCGTTAAAACGATAGATGATTTTGGAAATTTTATAAAAAATAATAAAACATATGGAGTTATTTTTCCCGAGGGAACTAGAAGCGAGAGTGGAGAAATTCAAAATTTTAAAGCAGGAGCCTTTAGAGTTGCTAAAAAAATGCTTTTACCAATATTACCTGTAACTATAAACTTTAGTGGAAAAGTTTTTGATTCTTCAAGAACTAAAAAATTAAATGTAGAGGTAATTTTTCACCCTTCTTTAAAACCATCTTCCTTTGTATCTCAGTCTAATGAAGCTATTTCTTTAAGAGTAAAAGATATAATTGAAAGTAGATACATAAAAAGCCTTCCAGAAAAGAAAAGGGATAAAAAATAGACATGGAAATTGATAAAATTAATGAAGAATTAAAAGAAAATACTGAAAAAGAAATAAAAGACAAAAAACATGATGTTGATTTAAATATTGAAAATTTTAATGGACCACTTGATTTACTATTAAGTCTAGTTAAAGAAAAAAATGTTGATATTTTTGAAATTAATTTAGCCGAACTAGCTACAGATTATTTAAGAATCATTGATAGAATAAAAGATAGTCATTTTGAGATTGCTTCTGATTATCTTGTAATGGCTGCAACATTAATTCAAATAAAAGCTAAGATGCTATTAGCTGAAAAAGATGAAGTAATCAAACAAGAAATAGAAGAAGATAAAGAAAAATTATTAAGATTATTAGCTGAATATCAACAATTTAAACCTATCTTTCAATTGTTGAGAGAACAAGAAGAAAAAAGATCTAAAATTTTTATCAAAAAGCCTTCTGATTTAGAAGAATTTATTAGACCTATAGATAGAACTAAAGTGGATGGTAATTCTTCTAAACAAAAAATAACTCAAATTCTTACTTTAATGTTCGAAAGAATACACGCTGAAAAATTGAGACAAATAAAAATTGATAGTGTAAGTGTAACACCTAGTGATCAAATTAAGATGATTAGAGAATTATTTAAAGAAAATAAAGTTTTAACTTTTGAAATGGTTTTTTCAGTTCCTTCGATAAAACATTTTGTTATAACATTAATTGCTTTATTGGATATGAGCAGAAAAGAAGAAGTAATATTAAAACAAGAACAACAATTTGCAACCATAAGCATCGAAAAAGGACCAAATTATGAAAAATAAAATTATTGAGGCGCTAATTTATATGCAAGGAGAGGAAGGCTTATCTTCAGAACAATTACAACAAGTCTTAAAACTTAATACTGTTAATGAAGCTAGAAGTCTTTTAAAAAGATTTTTAGAAAATTTTAACAAATTAGAAAGAGGAATTTATGTTGTTGAATTTAATGATATTTTTAAATTTGCAACAAGAGAAGAGTTTAAAGACTATATCTCTGATTTAGTTACAATAACTAGAAGACATAAATTATCTAATGCTGCTATTGAAACAGCTGCAATTATCGCATATAAACAACCTGTAACGCGTTCTATGGTTAGCGACATAAGAGGTGTAGCTTCTGACGCAATAGTAGCATCCCTTTTAATGAAGGGAATAATAGAAGAAGTGGGTGTATCACCAACGGTTGGGCAACCAACACTATATGGAATAACTAATAGATTTTATGACTATTTTAAATTAAAATCATTACAAGAATTACCTAAATTTCAAGAATTTGATCAATTTACAGAAGAATCTGGTGAATTTGATAATGAAACAGAAGAAGAAACTTTTGATCTTTTTGGTTCCCAAAGAGAAAATTAATAAAGGATTTTAATGGAAGAAATTATTAATGGCACTGATTTGTTAAAACTAGAAACAGAAATCTCATCGGAAAATTTTTTAAATTATAATGAAGATTATTTAATAACAGGTAATGAGTTAAAAAATTCCAACATTGTTTGTTCAGAAGTTTTAGCAAAATTAGGAGAATTTGAAGACGAAATAAACGAAAATGTTATTTTTCAAAAAGCTTTATTATTTAAGGAATTAATAAAAAAACAAAAAAATCATGAGATAAGAAAAATATTTATTTATAACGATAATGATGATATAAGCTATGCTTTTTCTGAGATTTTTGAAAATGTATTAAGTTCTGAAGAAAAAAATAACGTATTTAAGTTTGAAAAAAATACTTTTTATAGTAAAGATATGGCTTTAAATGAAATTATAAAAAATGAATATGATTATTCTATATTTTTTTTAAAGGAAAATAAAGAATTTTATAGAATAATTTTTAGGAAAAATAATTTTCAATATCTAACTAAACAAGAAGAAGATTTTATAAATAAAAAAATTACATTAACTAAATTTAACTCTGAACTTTTAAAAAATAAAAATAAAAAAACAATTTATATAAATAAGAATATAAATATTGTTTTGAATGAAAAAATTAAAAGAAAATATTTAATGTTAGTAGAAGGTTATAGAGAATTTGATCAAATAAAAAATATCTCAGAAAATTTTACTCTAAACTTTATCAAAAAACCTTCTAACTATTTTAAGTACTATAAAAGAATAATTAAAAAAGAATTTATAAAAGACAAAAAAAGTAAGCACGACGTGTTTTTTTATTCGGAAAATAGTAAAAATATAGAAAAAACTTTTATAAAAAATAAAAATAAATATCAAGAAATTTCAAATGAAGATATTAATTTTTTATTGTTAAATTATTTTATTAAAACCGATACTGATTTTCATAATACTTCCTTTTATATACCTTTTAAATCTTCTAATAATGTAAAAGAGTTTTTATATAAAAATAATCATCAAAACATTAAAACTTATAATAATTTAAATGATCTTTATTATTTTTTAAGTAGAGAAATAAAAATCAAAAATGAAAGGGCATACATTTTTGATGGAAATCAAATTATTAAACTAAATTTTTCCAATAATTTTATTGGTTTTGAAAGTATAAGTAACCTTTTATTAAAAGTAGAAATGTTTGAGTTTTATGAAAAAAATAAAATTGATATTTTTAAAACTTTAGAAGAAAATAAAAAGAATTATTTAGTATCAGCGGCTTTTAAAGACAATAGAACAATGAATTATAATTCTTTTTTAAACTTTTATAAAAAAATCAGAAAAGAAAGAAAAATTGCTAAATTTAAAATAGAAAAATTAAATATTAATAAATTAAATGAAGTAAGAAATTTAAATAAAAGAAAAATATTTATTGAAATCAATCTAAAAGATGGCACAGAAATCCTAATGGAGTTTGATAAGATTTTAAATGAAGTAAAAACTGAAATAGTTTCTAGTTATTTTAAATCTAATATTTACGATATAGTAAAAAAAGAAGAGAGTATTAGAAAAGAAATGGAAGAATATTCTCATATTTTAAAAGAAAATAATCCCAATAATAAATGAAAAAATATTTTAAAATTTAGTTCTTTTTTATTATTTATATTTTTAGTTTTTTTAATTTTATTTTCGACCATTTATAGAACAAAAGATTCTGAATTAGAAGGGCCTTTAGCAATATTTAAAAATTTTTATGACATTTTTTTAAGTGATTACAAATTAAGGTTTATTTTTTTAGCTATTGTAGTTTCTAATGTTGGTTTTTATTTTTTTTATTCAATGATGTTATATAGAGTGTTTAGAAAACAAAAAATGAAGATAAATTTTAAACATCTATTTTTAGCTGCAATGATATCGACTATTGTACAAAACATTACTCCTTTTTCTTTTGGAGGAGATCTTTCTTCGTATTGATACTTGCAGAAAAAAGGATACTCAAAACCTAATTTAGCTTCCGCCTTTGCATTTACTTCTTTATTTCACCAAGTATCTGTGTTATTTATATCTCTAATTTTTATACCTATGGGATTTTACTTCTATCAAGATATTTTATTAAAAGATATAGACGCTAGAAAAATAATAACTTTTATTTTTATTCTTTTAGGAATAATTTTAAATATAGTTTTATTTTTATTAATTCTTTTCGTGTCTATTTTAAAGAAGATGCAATTATTTATCATCAAAATAATTATATTTATTTACAAAAATAATCCATTTAGTTACAATGATAATTTAGATAGAAAAAAAATTATATTAGAAAATAAATTTTTAGAATTTAAAATTAATTTTAAAAACTTATTTAAAGATTTTTTGTTCTTTTTAGAATGTTTATTTTTATATAAAATTTTACCCTTTTTATTAAATACTTCAATTATCGTCTTAATTCTTATTGAAAAAGATATTATTTTAGTAAATAATAATTTCAGTAGTTTTTTATTTTGATATTTAAACTTTCAGTCAGGTTCTTCATTACTTAACATGGCTAATAATTTATCACCAACTCCTGGGGGAATTGGTACTTCCGATTGGCTAATGACGGTTATTTTTCAAAATGTTTTTGTAACTAGCGATAAAGAACTAATTGAAAATAACTTGAAAATTTTTAGTTTTTCAACAAAAATATTTTATTGATTAATTCCTAACATAATTTCAGCTCTTATGTTATTGACTTTATATTTAGGTGAAAAAAGAATAGATAAATATAAACAAATAGCGACCATGATATCAATTGATCCAAAAATTAGCAAAAATTTTAAAAAAACCAAAACTATTTTCTTTAGAAATGCATTATTAATGTGAATAATTGGTATCATATCTATAGTGTTTATAATTTTAATACATTAAATTAAATTATTTAATACGGAGGAAATATGGACAAAACAAAAAAAGAAAAAAGATTAAAAGAGTTAACAGAATTACAGTATAAAGTTACTCAAGAATCATTTACTGAAAGACCATTTACTAATGAATATGATAAACATTTTGAAGAAGGTATTTATGTAGATATAGTTGATGGAACTCCTTTATTTAAATCTGATGATAAATATGATTCAGGTTGTGGCTGACCTGCATTTTCAAAACCTATAAATGAGCAAATAATTGTAGAACATGAAGATTTATCGCACAATATGAAAAGAATAGAAGTTAAAAGTAAGAACGCGGATTCTCATTTAGGACATGTTTTTACTGATGGTCCGAAAGAAAAAGGAGGATTAAGATACTGTATTAATTCTGCTTCATTAAGATTTATACCTGTCGATAAATTAAAAGAAGAAGGTTATGAAGAATACTTAGAATTGTTTAGTAAAAATAAATCTGATTAATAAAAAAAAGCTACCAGTATAAAAATGGTAGTTTTTTAATAATTAAATTGTTAAATATATGGTATCATATATAGAGAGCTAGAGGTGTAGTTCAATGGTAGAACAACGGGCTTCAACCCCGTGTGTTATGGGTTCGAGTCCTGTCACCTCTGCCATTTTTTTATTCCTTTCAAGTAATTGCGTTTTTTTCAATAATTAAAATATTTTCTTTATCAACACTAATTTGATTATTTAAAATACTATTAGCAATAAAAGTTTCAATATTTCTTTTTATAAACAATTTTATAGGTCTAGCTCCAAAATTTTCATAATCAGTATTATTAACAATAAAATCTATTATTTCTTTATTGAATTTAATATTTATTTTAGTATTATCCTTGATTCTTTCAATTAATTTAACTAATTCTAATTCAGTTATATTTTTTAAAACTTCTTTAGAAAGAGGATTAAATTTAATGATTTCATCTATTCTATTTAAAAATTCTGGCTTAAAATGTTCAAGAAGTTTGTTTTTTAAAATATCTATAGAAATATTTGGATTTTTTAATATTTCATGAGCTCCTATGTTACTTGTCATTATTATAATTGTATTTCTAAAGTTTATTTTTCTTCCTTTAGAATCAGTTAAATATCCATTATCTAAAATTTGTAATAGGATATTTGAAACATCAGGATGAGCTTTTTCTATTTCATCAAAAAGAATTAAAGAGTAAGGATTCTGTCTAATTTTTTCAGTTAATTGTCCTCCATTTTCATAACCAATATACCCTGGAGGAGAACCTATTAATTTAGAAACTGAATGTTTTTCCATGTATTCAGACATATCTAAACGAATAATTTGCTTTTCTGAATTAAATAATAATAAGGATAAAGCTCTAGCAAGCTCTGTTTTACCTACACCTGTAGGACCAACAAAAATAAAAGAACCAATCGGTTTATTTGGGTCATTTATATTTGCTTTTGATCTTAAAATGGAAGAATTAACTAATTCTATAGCTTGATTTTGACCTTTGATCATTTTTTCTAAATTAGTTTTTAAATTTAAAATTTTAGTTTTATCTTTTTCTACGAGTTTAGTAACGGGAATTTTAGTTCATTTTGAAACAATTTTAGCAATGTCTTCAACAGTAACTTGATCCTTTACAAAAGAATTGTTATTATTTATAACGTTGTTTTCTAAATCTTCAATTTCTCTTTTAATATTAGGAATTTTATTATAAATAATTTCGGATGCTTCTTTAAATTTTCCTTCGTTTTGCAATATTTTAAAATTATTATTTAGATCATCTAATTGATTCTTTAAAAAAGCCAATTTATGTGTTTGTTTTTTTTCTTTTTGAAACAGTTCTTCTTTTTCTTTTATTTTAGCTTTAACATTTTCTATTTTTTCGTTTATTTCTTTTATTTTTTCATTATTTACATTATTTTTTTCATTTGATAGAGATATGATCTCCATGTTTAGTTTAGCGTAAGTTTGTTTTAATTTTTCAATTTCTTCTGGTTGATAGTTTATTTCTACTTTAATAGTTGCTCCAGCTTCATCAACTAAATCAATAGCTTTATCTGGTAAAAATCTATCATTAATATAACGATATGAAAGATTAGCAGCAGCAACTAAAGCTTCATCTGTTATTTTTATTTTATGATAGTTCTCCATTCTATTTTTAATTCCTCTAAGAATAGTTATAGTATCTTCTATAGTTGGTTCAATAACATCGATTTTTTGCATTCTTCTTTCTAATGCAGCATCTTTTTCTATATATAATTTATATTCTTCTAAAGTTGTAGCCCCTATTAATTTAATTCCGCCTCTAGCCATAATAGGTTTAATAATGTTTGCAGCGTCCATAGCTCCAGAATTATTTTTTCCAGCACCTATTAATAAGTGTATTTCATCAATAAAAATTATTATATCTCCATTTGAGTTTTCTATTTGCTTAATTATTTTTTTAAGTCTATCCTCGAATTGACCTTGATATGATGCTCCTGCTATAACAGAAGCTAAATCAATTTCTCAAATTTGCTTATTTTTAAGATTTTCAGGAACACTTCCTTCAACTATTTTTCTTGCCAATCCTTCAATTATAGCTGTTTTACCAACTCCAGGTTCCCCTACAAGGACCGGATTGTTTTTAGTTTTTCTAGAAAGAATAGTAATAATTCTTCTGATTTCATCATCTCTTCCAATCACTGGATCTAGTTTATTTTTAATCGCTAAGTCAGTTAAATTTTTTCCAAATTCTTCTAGTGGATTTTTTTCTTCTTTAAATTCAAAATTCATATTACCTCCCTATTTTATAATATGTTACATAAATTATATCATATTTTTGGCAGTCTAATTAGTTGAGTGCCAAAAATATGATATAAAAAAAACATCATACTAATAATGATGTTTAGGTCGTAAAAACGATTGGCTGCCCCAGTTAGATTCGAACTAACGCATCGCGGCACCAAAAACCGCTGCCTTACCGCTTGGCCATGGGGCAATATGGTGGGGGGGGAGGGATTCGAACCCCCGAATCGTTAGAAAGTGGGTTACAGCCACCCGCGTTTGGCCGCTTCGCTACCCCCCCATAAATGCATTTAACATTATACAATAAAATTTATTATTTTTAAAAATATTTTTATATTTTTTTTATTTTACAGATATAAATTTAAAATTCAATAATTTTTATAAGGGTAATTGTTTTTAATTAGATTAAATTATTTTTTTATTATTAAAATATGTTAAAATATTTATGCTTTTTAAAAATAAAAATATTCTAAAAAAAAGTTTTTGAATTTTTTTAAAAAGTTGTATAATTGTAAAGTATTAAAAAAATACGCTAAATTGTGCCGATTTAGCTCAGCGGTAGAGCAGCTGGCTGTTAACCAGTTGGTCGCAGGTTCGATCCCCGCAATCGGCGCCATTGGCCCATTGGTGAAGCGGTTAACACACATGGTTTTCATCCATGCATTCACGGGTTCGAGTCCCGTATGGGTCACCATTTTGGAAGATTAGCTCAGTTGGGAGAGCATTGCCCTTACAAGGCAAGGGTCGTGGGTTCGAGCCCCTCATCTTCCACCATGCCGTCTTAGCTCAGCAGGCAGAGCAACTGACTTGTAATCAGTAGGTCGTAGGTTCGATTCCTATAGACGGCACCATCATGTTTTTGGTTTTAGAAAGGTTCGATTCCTTTTAACATGACCTTATTTAGTATGCGCGAGTGGTGAAATTGGCAGACACGCTAGATTTAGGCTCTAGTGCTTTACGGCGTAAGGGTTCAAGTCCCTTCTTGCGCACCATATAATTATTATTACCGGCAAAACAGTTTGTTTTGCTTTTTATTTTTTAATTTTAAAGTAATATTATTAATATGATTAAGCTTATTTATAAAGAAAAAGGAGTAAGTTCTTTTCAAAAAATAAAAAAATTTGCGAAAGAAAATAAAATAAAGAAAATAGGCCATACAGGTACGCTAGATCCTATGGCTTCTGGTTTACTTTTAATAGCTACTGATGAAGACACTAAATTAATAAATTATTTAGATAAAGAATATAAGACATATATAACTAAACTAAAATTTCACTTTTCTTCAGACACATTAGATATAGAGGGTAAAATAGAGCAAAAAAAGGTGAATAAAAAGATAATTCTACAAGAAATAATAAATATAATTCCTAAATTTATAGGTAAAATAGAGCAAATGCCACCGATTTTTTCAGCTAAAAAAATAAACGGTAAAAAGGCTTATGAATTAGCTAGACAGAATAAAGAAGTTAAACTTAAATCTTCAATAGTGGAAATTAAAAACATTAAAATATTAAATTTTGACTTTGAAAAGCAAGAACTAGAATTAGAGACAGAAGTTTCAAGAGGAACATATATAAGAAGTTTAATAAGAGATATTGCTAATGCATTAGGTACAGAAGCAATAATGATCGAGTTAGAAAGAATTAAATTAAATAGTTTATCAATCGCCGATTTGACTAAAGAAGTTATTAATCCATTAGAACTATTAGACAAAAACATTCCAAAATTTATTTTGACAGAAAAAGAATTAAAAAAACTTTGAAATGGCTTAGAAATTGATGTAAAAAATGACAAAATAGAAGAAATTATGCTAATTTTTAATGATAAAATAGTTGGATTTGGTAAAATAGTTGAACAAAAAATGAAATCAATAAAATTATTTGGTAATGTTATTGAAAAAGAATTAAAGGAGAAAAATGGAGAAATATAAATTATTTTCTTTTGATATAGATGGAACTCTATTACCTTATACTAATAAAGATTTTTATCCTGAAATAAAAGAAATGTTTGTTAAATTAAAAGAAAAAAACAAAGTAGTTGTTTTTTGTACAGGAAGAGAAATGATTACTATAGGTTCTCTTTTAGACGATGTTTCTGTAGATTATTTTTTAGGAGCAAATGGATCATTTATATACGATTGTAAAAGTAAAAAAATTATTTATGAAGATAAAATATCGCATAAAGAATTTAAAATGTTAAGTAATTTCTTAGAAAATGAAAAATGTGACCATAGTGTAATGACTGAAAATTATGGTTATTTTTCTGAAGGGCATAGCTTTGATAATTGATTTTTAAGAGACCATGTTGAAAAATTTAAAAATTTAAATGAACTAGAGTTTGAAAAAGAAAATTTACATATTATAACAGTAAAAACTAGTGATCCTAATATGATTGAAAAAACGAAAAAATTTTTAAAAGAAAATAATTTAGATTTAGAAATAAATTCAACATGATCAAAAGGCTTTTTTATTAATAAAATTAATAGTAATAAAGCCAGTGGTCTAAAAAAACTAGGAAAAATATTAAACATTGATTTATCAGAAATGATGGCTTTTGGCGATGGATCTAATGATTATGAAATGATAAAAGAAGTAGGTTATGGTGTTGCTATGGAAGGTGCTCCTGACTATGTTGTAGAAGTTGCTAATGATAAAACTTCATCGGCTACTGAAATGGGTACATATTTAAAATTAAAAGAATTAGGAATAATATCTTAATGACAAAAATAGTTGATTTTGATTCTGATAAGGATGAAATTAAAGATTCTGTATTTATTTTAGGATCATTTGAATCTTTTCATTTAGGACATAGCGAATTATTGAAAGAAGCTAAAAAAACTCAAAAAAAAGTAACAATTTTACTTTTTAAAAATCCAGAAAAGCTTAAAAAAAATGGTGAATATATTTTTAATGATTTGCATTCTAGAATTCAATATTTAGCAAATTTAAAAGTAGATTATATTTTGCTTTTAGATTTTAATGATGAAATAAAAAATACAAATGGAGAGGAATTTTTAAATAAATTACTTTCAAAAGGTGCAACTCATTTTGTTGTGGGAAAAGATTTTAAAATGGGTAAAGAAGCCAAAATAACTTCTAATAAGATAAAAGAAATTTACCCTAGTACAACAATAGTTGATATTATTAAAAAGGACAATTATAAAATTTCCACTTCTATATTAAAAGAAAATTTATTAACAGGAAAATTTAGTCTTGTAAATTCACAATTAAAAAATAATTACTTTACAAGAATTAAAATAAAATATAATAATCAAATTTATTTTAGTTCAAATATAGTTCCATTTCCTTCAGGAATATATTTAGTTAAACTTATAAAAGGCAATAAAAAAATCCCTTGTATTCTATTTATAAACTTTATAGATAAAGAAAAAAAATTATTTTTCTTTGATAACTATAAAACTAATATTTTCGACGTTGAATATTTATTTTTAGAATTTATCAAAGAAAAAAGAATAATTACAACTGAATTAGAAAATAAATTATCAGATAAAGAAAAAGAAGAAATTAAGGAAATATTTATTTCTAAAGAATATTAATCATAAATAAAAAATATAATATAATTTAAAATTATGGAATTAAATAAATATATTAGAGATGTTCAAGATTTTCCTAAAAAAGGCATTTTGTTTAAAGACATCTCACCTCTACTTGCAAATGGCAAAGTTTTAAGATTTGTGATAGATAAAATGGTTGAATTAAGTAAAGAAGCGGATATTATAATAGGGCCAGATGCTAGAGGATTTCTTTTTGGTACACCAGTAGCTGCAATGCTACAAAAACCTTTCATAATGGTGCGTAAACCTAATAAATTACCTGGAGAAGTAATTTCTATGGAATATAATTTAGAATATGGAACAAACAAATTAGAAGTACAAAAAGGAATGATCAAAGAAGGTCAAAAAGCAATAATTATCGATGATGTATTAGCTACAGGAGGTACAACTAAAGCTATTATAAAATTAGTTGAGTCTCAAGGGGCAAAAGTAGAAAAAGTAGTTTTATTAATGGAACTTGAAAACTTAAAGGGTAGAGATATGCTTTCTCCATATAAAGTAGAATCTCTAATTAAAATATAAAAAAAATAAAAAAATACTATATAATTATATAGTAATTTGTGGGGCAATACTCAAGAGGCTGAAGAGGACGCATTGCTAACGCGTTAGGGGCTTAACCGCCCGCGCAGGTTCAAATCCTGTTTGCCCCGCCATTTTTTTATACCTTTTTTGATATAATTCAAGTATAACTAAAAAAGGAACAAAGAGTGGCGTATATATTTTTTTTATTAGCATTTTCTCTAACAATAATAACAGTAGTTATACGAATAATAGAAAAAAATACAACAAAAAAGGAAAAACAATTTTATTTGTTTGACTATTTTGGTTGAACAAAAATTATAAATTTAAAATTTAAAAACATTTTTTTAGATTTCAAAATTTACCTTAATATTTTTTCTTTTTTTATAACTGGGATTTTTTATTTATATAAAGATTTTTGATTATTAAAATTTTTTGATATTAGTATTATTTTTAATTTTTTAATTTTAAAAGGTAAAGAAACATTTTTACAAAATAATTGAGCAATAAATTACTTTTTTCTTAATTTTATTTCTTTATTACTCTTTAATTCAGGGGCCAAATTATTGATTACTATATTTTACCTTTTTATCTTGAAAAAAATAATAGGATTTTTTGATAAAGATAAAAAAGAAATAAAACATTTAAAAAGTAAGAGAGAATTTGAAATATTTTTTTATAGAAAACATTCATTTATTTGATTTATAAATAAAATTTTCTATATATTTTTTTATGCTATTAGCATTTATTTTTTAATATCAATTAATTCAAACTTTGCGTGAATTTATTTATTTTTAATTTATACATTTTTATTATTTTTTTTATTTTTCTATATGTGAATAATTATTTCAAGATTTTATAAAAAAAATAAAACGGATAAGGGTCAAAAATATTTTGATTGATTATGGGCTAACAAAGAAAGTATCAATAATGAATTTAAAAATATTTTCACTTATCAAATGTTTGATAATATTCATGATTTCAAATCAAATTTACTAGAAAAAAAATCAGAAATGAAATTCTTTTTTGAAGTATCTAAAAACCATAATTTTAAAATTGAGGATAAAATTGCAGTAAAATTAATTTTGAAAAGTTTTCATTTTTATGTTGAAAATTTAAATAGAATAATTTATAAAAAGGAAATGCTAAATTCTTGGAAATACATAAAAGAACAAAACGAATTTTAATGTAGGATTCATTTATGTCTAACTATTAAATATAGTAATTAGAAAGAAGGGAATTATGTATTTCAAAACCAAAAAAGCCAATAGG
Source organism: Mesomycoplasma molare (assembly GCF_024918955.1). Lineage (NCBI taxonomy): Bacteria > Bacillati > Mycoplasmatota > Mycoplasmoidales > Metamycoplasmataceae > Mesomycoplasma > Mesomycoplasma molare. Next base: position 700,044 of record NZ_CP103423.1, on the reverse strand, counting down.
CGAATGTAAATTAGTGTGAGAGGTAAAAAATGAGTAAAGAAATTAAAGTAAGAATTATTGAATATGAACCAACAATAAAATTTGAACTTGTTGAAGATGCTAAAAAAGGGGATTTCTTTTTAATCGATGATTATAAAAATCAAGAAATTGAAAATTTTATTCAAAAAATAAAAGGAAAAATCAACAATTCTTTAATTGAAGAAGCAAGAAAAAATGCAATAAATGAATTTAAACTAAGTGAAGAATATTTAAAATTAGTTCAAGATTTAAGTACAGAAAAAGAAAATCTAAAAATATTTGAATCCAAAGTTGAGTTACTTAAAAAACAAGCAATAGAAGAATATTTAAAGACAGATTCTAATTATTTAAATATACTTAAAGAAATTAAAGATTTAAAAGACAAAAATAAAGAATTAAGTGACGAAAATTTAAGAATAAAATCAATGAAAGAAGCTGATAAGATTATCGCTGTTGAGGAATATAAAAAAAGTAAAGAATTTTTAAAAATAATTGATGATACAAATGTTATTAAAGACAATTATAATAAATTGCAATTAGAACATCAAAATTTAAAAGTCAATATGGAAACAGATGTTATTAATTCTAAACAAGAATTCCAAATTCAATTTTTAACAGAAAAAGAAAAACTTTTAGAAAAAATAAACAACTTAGAAAGAAACAAAAACAATAATATAAAACTTTTAGGAGAGGAACTAGAAACTTGAGTTAGTTCAGAAATTAATAGCGCTTTTAGTATGGAACCTGAAATAGTTCTTAAAAAAGATAATAGTGTTGTTAATGGAACTAAAAGTGATTTTATTATAGAATTTTTTAGTAAAAAAAGAGAAGGTTTATCTTTGAGTAAAATTGTAATAGAGTGTAAAACTCAAAGAGCTTCTGGTGGTCAAAAAAATAGTGATTTCTTTTTAAAATTAGAAAAAGAAAGAAAAGAAAAGCAAGCGAGTTTTTCAATTCTAGTAACGGAAGTGGAACCAAAAGACGATTTTGTAATAAAAAAAGTTAAAGATTTTGAAAATATGTATATGGTTAGACCCGCATATTTACTTCCTTTTGTATCCGTTTTAAAATATTTTATTTATTCTTATGAAAATATAACTACTTCTAATATTGTCTTTAAAGAAAAAGAAGAAATTATAGAAGAATTTAATAAAATGAAAGATAGCATTTTAGATATAAGTTTAGTGAATTTAAATAAGAAAATAATTGATATTAAAAAAGCTTCTGATATCATCAAAACTCAAGCTCAAAAAATTGATGAAAATATTAACATAGTTATTGATTCACATTTAATAACCATAAAAAATAAAATATTAAACTTTGAAATCAAAAAAATAATTAAAAAAACAGAAAAAACTCAAGATTAATTAACTATGAATGCAAAAATTTTTGAAAAAGATATAGAAAATTTAGATGATATAATTGGACAAAATCATCTTAAATTTTTGTTTAATAAAATAATAGAAATAAAGAACATTGGTTCTTTTATTTTTTATGGAGAGTCCGGGATTGGAAAGACTTCTGTTGCCAACTTATTAGCTAGAAAAATGACTTTTAAATTCGATACCTTTAACGCGTCGATAGGACAGAAAGAGGAATTGATAAGTAAATTAAAAGAAAATAAAGTTCTTATAATTGATGAAATACATAGATTAAATAAGGATAAGCAAGATATTTTATTAACTTTTTTAGAAAATCAAGAAATTATTATTTTTGCCACAACAACAGAGAATCCTTATTTTAAAATTAATCCTGCAATTAGAAGCAGAATGCAAATTCTTCAATTTCTAAAACCAACAAAAGAGGATATTTTATCTTATTTTGAATCATTATTTAAAAAAGAAAATATAGAAATAGATAAAAATATTGTCGAAAAAATTATTTATTATTCTAATTTTGATATTAGAAAAATAAAATTAAATTTTTCATTGATAATGAAAATAAGTAATGATAAGAATATTGATCAAGATTTAATAAAAAAAGTAATACCGAATATAAATTTTTATAGTGACAAAAATTCAGATGCTCATTATAATAATTTAAGTGCATTTCATAAGTCTCTAAGGGGAAGTGATGTAGATGCTTCTTTATATTATGGATATTTGATAATAAAAAGTGGTGATTTTGATGGTTTATATAGAAGAATTACCGCTGTCGCATATGAAGATATAGGTCTGGCGAATTCCATTATTTCATTAAAAGTAGAAGCAGCTATTCAAGCTGCCGAAAGATTAGGTATGCCGGAAGCCAAATTACCTTTATCTCAAATAATAGTTGAATTAGCTCTTAGTCCAAAAAGCAATTCTACTTATTTAGCTTTCAATGAAGTAAAAAAGATGGTTGATGACGGATACATTTTTGATATTCCTAATTATTTAAAAGATGCTCATTATAAAAATGCGAAAAATTTGAATCACGGAATAAACTATAAATATCCTCATAACTTTAAAAATAATTTTGTAAATCAACAATATTTACCTAACGAATTAAAGGATAAAGTTTTTTTCCATTTCGGAAATAATAAAAATGAGGAAAAAATAAAGAGTTATTGAAAAAAAATAAAAGAAAATTTGGAATAAGTTAGTTAATAAAAAAATAAAATTTTATATAATAGTTTTTATGAACAAAAAAATAAAATTAGGTTTTATAGGTACAGGGGCATATGGTTCAGCTATAGCAAATGTGGCATTAAGTAATAAAAATGAAGTATTAATGTATGGTATAAATGAAGAAGAATTAAATGATATAGAGTCAGGATTTAACAAAAAATATTTTTCTAGTTCTGAATTCTCAAATAAAGAAATGCTACATACTACTAAAAAATTAGAAGAATTAATCGACAAAACCGAGATTATTGTCTTGGCCATACCTTCTAATTCCATTCAAAAGGTTTTAGAGGAAATTTTAAAACTAAGACCAAATAAAAAGATAAATTTAATAAATATTGCTAAAGGATTTGAAAACAATAGTAAAAACTTTTTTTCAAACTTTATAAAAAAAGAATTTAAAAATAATCTTAATAATTTTGCAACCATATTAGGCCCATCTTTTGCAAATGAACTTTTCAATAAAAATACAACAATAGTTAATGTATTTTCTGAAAATAAAGATTTTGTTTTAGAACTTAAAAAAATATTTGATAACGATTATTTCAAATTAATAGAAATTAAAGATAGTTTTATATCTGAATTATTTGCGGCTTTAAAGAACGTTTTAGCTATTGGTAGCGGGATTTTAAATTACTATAGTGATTCAAGAAATACTCACGCAGCTTTTTTAACACAAGGAATTAAAGATATTATGATAATTTATGAAAGTTTATCTTCCGACATTGATTTTAAAAATGTTGTTGATTTTTCAACTTTAGGTGATGTAATTTTAACTTGTAGTTCAGAAAAAAGTCGAAATTTTAGTTATGGAAGATACATCGCTAGATGAGGTCTCGAAAAAGCAAATATTGATTTTAAACAAACAATAGAAGGTAAAGAAGCTGCTAAAATATTAGAGTCTAAAATAGATATTAATAGTTTAAAAATAAGTGTCATAAAAACCATTATAGAAATTTTAAATGGAACAAAAAAACCTGAAAGAATTACAACTTTTATAAATGAACTAAGATAGTTTTATTTTAGTTTTTTTAACATCTTTTTATAAAAAAACAAAAAAGTTTTTTATATAATTTTATAATGAAAAATACACACGATTTTATTACCATTGTTGGAGCGAAAGAAAATAATTTAAAAAACATTGATTTAATTATTCCAAAAAATAAATTAGTAGTTTTTACGGGAGTTTCAGGATCTGGAAAATCTTCTTTAGCTTTTAATACTATTTATGAAGAAGGAAGAAGAAGATATGTTGATTCACTTAGTTCATATGCTAGACAGTTTTTAGGAGGAACCAAAAAACCTGATGTGGTTTCCATTGATGGACTTTCTCCCGCTATTTCTATCGAACAAAAAACAACACATTCTAACCCGAGATCTACAGTAGGAACAATAACTGAAATTTATGATTATTTACGTTTACTTTATGCAAGAATTGGAAAACCCTTTTGTCCTAAACATAATATAGAAATAACAAGTCAAAAAACTAAAGAAATAGTAGATGCTATTTATAGGTTTCCTTTAGGATCAAAAATTCATATTCTTTCTCCTGTTGTTGTTGATGAAAAAGGAACACATGAAAAGTTATTATTAAAACTAAAAAAAGAAGGCTTTTTAAGACTAAAAGTTAACGGAGAAGTTAGATCTGTTGAAGAAAGTATTATCTTAGATAAAAACAAAAAACATAATATTGATATTATTGTTGATCGTTTAGTTTTAAAAGAAGAAGAAAGTAATAGAATATCTGAAGCGATAGATATTGCTTCAGACTATGCAAAAGGCATCGTTAAAGTAGAAGTTTTAGATAAACAAGAAATTACTTTTTCAAAAATTCAAGCTTGTCAATTTGGTGATTTTAATATGCCAAATTTTGATACAAAAAACTTTTCATTTAATTCGCCAATAGGAATGTGTGAAAAATGTAAGGGAATAGGGGTTGTACTAAAAGCTGATTTTGATCTTTTAGTGCCTAAAAAAGAACTATCTGTTTTAGAGGGAGCATTAGCTATTTTTCCTTTACCTATAAACAAAAAAACTATAGAATGAAAAGAGTTTGAAGTTTTAGCTAATAAATATAATTTACCTTTAGACAAGGCGATAGAAACTTGAACAAAAGAAGAAATAGAAATATTAAAATTTGGTTCAAATGAAGAAGTAACTTTTACAGTAGTAAGCGAAGCTGGAAATGAATACAAAAAAACCAAATTTATCGAAGGTTTAATTAATAAGCAAGAGCGAAAATTTATGGAAGCATCTAGTGAAGATATAAGAGCATGACATAAAAGATTTATGTCGGAATCTAATTGTGATTCATGTAAGGGCGCAAGATTAAATAAATACTCATTAGCTGTAAAACTAAATAACCTAAATATTTTTGAATTATCTTCGCTTTCTATTGAAGATGCTTTAAAAGAAATTGAAAATCTTCAAATAAGTGAGTTTGATAAAGAAATTTCTAGTATGTTAATTAAAGAAATAAAAAATAGACTGAGTTTTTTAGTAAATGTAGGTTTAGAATATCTTTCATTAAATAGAAAGTCAGAAAGTCTTTCTGGAGGAGAAGCACAAAGAATAAGACTAGCAACGCAAATAGGTTCTAATTTAACGGGAGTCCTTTATGTTTTGGATGAACCATCAATAGGATTACATCAAAAAGATAATAGAAAGTTAATTAATTCATTGAAAAAAATGGTTGAAATTGGTAATACACTAATTGTAGTAGAACACGATGAAGAAACTATATTAGAGGCAGATCATGTTATTGAAATAGGCCCTTTAGCAGGTAGAAATGGTGGAGAAGTTGTTGCGCAAGGAAGCGTTTTAGATTTAATAAATAATCCTAATTCAATAACTGGAAAATATCTTTCTAAAGAAAAAGAGATAGAAATACCTAATAAAAGACGACCAGGTAATGGAAATTCTATTATTGTAAAAGGTGCATCAGAGAATAATTTAAAAAATCTTGATGTTTCTTTTCCTTTGGGTAAATTTATTGCGGTGACAGGTGTTTCAGGTTCAGGTAAAAGTACTTTAGTTAATGAAGTTCTTGTAAAAGGTCTAGAAAATTTAACTAGCGAAGAAAAAGTAAAATCAGGTAAACACAAATCTATAGACGGTTCATATAATATTGATAAAATAATAAAAGTTTCTCAATCTCCAATAGGAAGAACACCTAGATCTAATCCTGCAACTTATATTTCTGTATTTGATGATATAAGGGATGTATATGCTAGCCTAGAAGAATCTAGAACTAGAGGTTATTTAAAAGGAAAATTTTCTTTTAATGCCTCTGATGGTCGTTGTGAAAAATGTCAAGGTGATGGGATGTTAAGAATTGAAATGCATTTTTTACCTGATGTTTACATAACTTGCGATCATTGTAATGGTACAAGATATAAAAATGAAATTTTAGAAATAAAATATAAAAACAAAAATATATCAGACATTTTAAATATGACAGTTTTAGATGCTTATGAATTTTTTGAAAATAGACCTAAAATAGCTAACAAATTAAAAACGCTAATAGATGTAGGTTTAGATTATATAACATTAGGACAATCAGCAACAACTCTTTCCGGAGGAGAAGCGCAAAGGGTTAAACTAGCTAAATTTTTACAAAAGAAACCTACAGGTAAAACATTTTACGTTTTAGATGAACCTACAACAGGATTACATACTGCGGATGTAGAAAAATTAGTTAAAGTTTTAAATAGAATAGTTGATAATGGAGATACAGTTTTAGTTATAGAACATAATTTAGATTTAATTAAAGTCGCTGATTATATTATTGATTTAGGTCCTGGTGGTGGAATTAATGGAGGAAAAGTTATAGCTACAGGAACACCAGAAGCAGTAGCTAAAAATGAAAATTCATACACCGGAATTTATTTAAAAGGAGTATTAAATGAAAGAAAAAATTAATGTAGATTTTTTAATTAAAGAATTTAATTTAAAACCATTAAATGAATGCAAAGAGTCCTTTATTGAAAGACCTTCGATAAACAGAGCAGGACTTTTGTTAGCAGGAGCTTATGTAGATGAAACTTTAACTAAAAATATAGTTGGATGAGGGACGAATGAATCTAAATTTTTACTTTCTCTTTCACAAAAAGACAGAAAAGAGGCGTTACATAGGGTAATAGGAGCAAATCCTCCTTTATTAATGCTTTCTGTCGGATTTGAAAAGGAGTTATTTAATGAAATTTTAGAAATTTCTAATTTTTATATGGTACCTACAGTTTCTAGCGAAGAGCATTTATCAACTTTAATTGCAAATATTGGAGGATACCTTTCTGAGTATTTTGCAAAAAAAACAGCAATTCATGGTAGTGCTATTATTGTAAATGGAGTAGGTGTTCTAATAACGGGAGCTTCAGGAGTAGGTAAATCAGAAGCAGTTTTAGAATTAATTCAAGATGGTCATACTTTTGTAAGTGATGATACTGTAATAATTTCTCGATTAGGAAATCGCTTTATTGGTAAACCTTCACCAATAACACAAGATTTATTAGAAGTAAGAGGAATTGGGATAATAGATATTAGACATACTTATGGTTCTAGTATGATTAGAACAAAATTAGATATAGATTTAGTTTTAGAACTAATTCCTTTTGAAAATAACAATAATTTTGATCGAATTGGCAATAATGAGTTATATTACCACATTTTAGATGGTAAAATAAAAAAAATCCAAATTCCTGTAAAGCAAGGAAGAACAATTTCATCCTTAGTTGTTGCTGCAGTTAATTCTTATTTAGTTAAACAGGATGGTTTGGACCCGATTGAAAAAATTCAAGAAAGGATAAAAAATAAAAATGGAAAATAAAACTTCACAATTACCTGAATATTTAAAAACTGCCAGACCTTTTAAAGAAGGTGAAGCATTTTATATTTTTAATTGAGAATGATTACCTGTATATAGTTTTATGATTATGCTAGGAATGATTTTTGCTATATTAACTATTGCATTTTTTTGAAAAAGAGAAAAATGAAACTTTGATCATTTATTTACTTTAATTATTATAACAATTCCTACTTCAATAATCGGAGCAAGATTAGGATATATTTTTGAACAACTTATAGCTGGAAATGCAGATAAATTAAAAGATAATTGATGAAACATAAGAAGTGGTGGCCTTTCTATTCAATGAGGAGTTATTTTAGCGACTATTTCCGATTTAACATATATTTATTTTAAAAGAACAGAAATAGATTATCGAAAAGCTATGAGCTTTATTCTTCCTGCTGTTTTAATAGGGCAAGCAGTTGGAAGATGGGGAAATTATACAAATCATGAAGTTTATGGAAAAATTGATTTAGATGGTTCTTCTGTTTTATGATTAGGAGAAATAATTGTTAGAAATATGTTTATTTCTGATAGCGTAAATCAAGATGGAGCTTTAAGAGTGCCTTTATTTTTCTATGAGTTTTTAACATCTCTTATTGGTTATTTATTATTGGTTTGAGTCTTTAATTTATTTAATTGATTTAAACCGGGTGTTACTGGTGCGATGTATTTAATTTGATATGGTATAGTTCGTGCATCGATGGAATTTTTAAGACAAGAAGCTTATCTATTTTATTTTATATTAGCTTTAATTTATATATTTTTAGGAGTTATCTTAGCTATTTATTTCCAATTTTTTGCAAATTTTAAATACCTTATAGTGAATAATAAATTAAAAATTGAAAAAGTAGTAAGATATCAAGTAAGTAAAGAAAAATTTATGAAAATTACTTGAAAAAAATATCAAAGAGTAGAAACTGTTAGTACAACAGTTCAAAACTTGTAAAAGGAAGGAAAAATGGAAAAAGTATATGATGTTGTAATTATAGGAGCAGGTCCTGCTGGACTTACTGCAGCTATATATGCTTCTAGAGGTAATTTAAGTGTTGCCATAATTGAAAAAGGAGCTCCTGGGGGTAAAATGGTTATGCAATCAAAAATTGAAAACTGACCAGGTGACAAAGTAGTTATGGGGGCTGATTTAGCACTGAGAATGTATGAACACGCTTTAGAATATGGAGCAGAACATTTATATGGAGAAGTAGAAAAAGTTGTTTCTATTTCAGAATTTGAAAAAGAAGTTCATTTAAAAAACAATAAAATTATTAAAGCTAAATCTGTTGTTGTTGCTTCTGGAATGAACGAGAGAAAACCAATGGATGTAGAAGGTATTTTGGATTTCGAACATAGAGGTGTATCATATTGTGCTATTTGTGACGGTCCTTTATTTGGTAAAAACCCTTCAATTATAATTGGTGGTGGTAATTCAGCTGTTGAAGAAGGAGCTTTTTTATCTTCAATCGCTTCAGAAGTACATGTTTTTGTTAGAGATGATAAATTTAATGCTGAACCACGTTTAGTAGAGGAATTAATGAATAAGAAAAATGTAAAAGTTCATTTTAATTCTAAAGTATTAAAATTAATGGGAACAAATTCATTAGAAAAAGCATTGGTAGAAATTGATGGAAAAGAACAAGAAATTGAAGCTGCTTCATTATTCCCTTATATTGGATTTATACCTGCTACAGCTTTCTTGAAAGACCTAAACATTTTAGAGCCTAATGGATTATTAAAAGTTGATGAATTTAAAGAAACAAAAGAAAAAGGTATTTATGCAATTGGTGATGTTATTGTTAAAGAAATTAGACAAATTGCAACAGCGACAAGTGACGGAACAATTGTGGGTAAAATATTAACAAATAGATTAGGAAAATAAAATAATTAATAATATTTTTAAAAATAGAAAAAAGCTATAAAAATCCAAAAAATGTATTTTTTTAGCTTTTTACGCTTGTTTTTGAATAAAAATAAGCTAAATTACCGAAAAAAATAAAAAATTGTATAATTTACATAACATAATACAATATAAGGAGTATATTATGACTAAAAAAATAAAAAATTTATTATTATCTTTAGGAACTACAACAACAGTATTATCAGGAATGGCTTTTGCTATTTCTTGTGGAGATAACACAAAACCTTTAACAGATAATTCAACTGATAAAAAAGAAACAGATTTTTCAAAATATACATTAGAATTTGAAAAAGAGAAAGTTTCTGCAAAAGAATTTGTAATTTCTTTATACTTGAAAGACGAAGCTGGAAATTATGTAGAACTTTCTGATAATGCAAAAACATTTTCATTAGAAGTAAAAGAATTAGATGAAAATGGTTACTTAAAAGCAAATGGAAAAACATTCACAACAACTTCTAAATTTGTCGGAACAGAGACAAAAACAGTTGAAGGAAAAACTGCAAAAGGTCAATTTTCAGACACTACACAAACAAATGACAAGGAAGCGAGTGTTGAAATTCCTACAAGAACATTTTCATTCCCTGTTCACTATGAATTTGCATTCTCTAAAACAGAAGTAGAAAATAAAACATTAAATTTAGAATCACTAGGTATCTCATCACTTAAATTTGGTGATCAAGTAGTAGAACTAAAAAAATAATAAATTAAAAATTATTTATATGTAGTTATTTAGGTAAAATAAAATATAGAAATAACAGAATATTGTCTGTTATTTTTTTTTTAATAAAATACAAGTATAATTAAAAATTATAAAGGAGTTTAAATGTCGCAAAAAGAAGTAATTATTTTAGTTGGAATTATTATAAGTCTATCATTAATAATCTCTATTATTGCTTTTAGTATATTTGTTAAGTTTAAATATATAAATAAAATATCCAAACAAGAACAGATAGGTATAGAAGCTGAAAAAAACATTAATTTATTTTTAAAAAATTGAGCTAACCAAAATAATTTTTTCTTTATAGAAAGTAGTTTATATAAGTATGGAGAAAATAAATTATTTGAAGTTGATGGAATATTACTAACAAACAAAGCAATAATAGTAGTTGAAATCAAATCAATAAACGGAATAATAACAGGAAATGCAGAAGAAAATAATTGAACTAAAACTTTAGGAAAAAAAACTTTTACTATAACTAATCCTGTTTATCAAAATGATAAACATATTTATCATATAACCCAAATGTTAAATTATAAATTACCTATTTTATCTTTAATAATTTTTTCAGATAGAGCTGAAAAATTAGAAATAGAGAATAATATTTCTCACGTAATAATTACGAAAGAAAACAACCTAAATCAAATATTATTTGATATTAATACTTCTTTAGAAGAAAAAATAGACAAAAAAACTCTGTTAGAAATTAAAAGAACAATAGAAGATTTTAGAACTAATGATAAAAAAGATTATTTAACACTTAAATCTTTTGGAAATGAGTATTAATGTTAAAAATCGAGTCAATAGTTATAGATGGTATAGAGGTAAAATTTAAACTATATCCAGCTCTTGTATTAGAAAATAATATTAGATGAAAAGAAGGGATAATAGAATTCCATCCTACAAAGAAAAGCATAGAAGACAATTCATGGCAAGAAGAATTAAAAACTTATTTTAGAAAAAATAAAGATTTTTGTTTAAATTATTCAGGTGAAGCAATAGATATAAAAAATAAGCATTTTTACTTATTTGGAGAAAAAATTAATTTTGAAATAATTGAAAAGATTAATGAGTTTATTTTTAATTGTGAAAAAATAGATGTTTTAGAAAAAAGTTTTAATTCGTTAAAATTACTAGAAAGATTTATTAAAAATTTTTGCGAACAAAGGCTTTTTAGATACTTAATTTATAGAACTACTGAATTAGAAAATCTTTTAAAAGTTGAGAAGAGAAATAAAATAATTTTAAAAAAATTTAATTCATATTGAGGCAGAAATAGTTTCACACAAAACACAATTGAATATGCTTCTAGACTTTTTCCTTTTTCTCAAGAAATAATTGATTCTATAATTTATCATGAATTAGTTCATTGTTTTTTTCCTCATCATAAAAAAGATTTTTGAAATAAACTTTATAATTATGTTTCAAAAGAAAAATACGAACTATACTCAAATAAATTATATTTTGGAGTTTTTAATTAATATGATAAAAGAAACTTTATATTTATGTGGACCTACTGTTTATAATCATGTTCATATTGGGAACATGAGATCTTTAATGTATTTTGATATTTTAAACAGAGTTAAATTATTTAATGGAATTGAAGTTAATTATCTTCATAATATTACAGATATAGATGATAAAATAATAAATAAAGCTATAGAAGAAAATAAAACTGAAAAGGAAATTAGTGAATTTTACTATCAAGAATATATAAAATTGTTTAGTTTATATAACATTAATTTTCCAACAAAAATTATAAAAGTTACTGAAAAAATAGATTGAATAATTAATTATATTCAAGAACTTTTAGATAAAAAAATAGCTTATAAAAAAAATAATAATGTATTTTTCGATGTAACTAAAAATCCAAAATACGGCGAAATTTCTAATAGAAAATTAGAAGATATGAAAAATGAAGAAGTAAATGAATATGATAAAAAAAATATTCAAGATTTTGCTTTATGAAAAGAAACTAATTTAGGTATTAAATTCGAAACTCCATTTGGAAAAGGTAGACCAGGTTGACACACAGAGTGTGCGGCTATGATTTATTATTACTTTGATAAAAAAACTATAGATATACATGCTGGAGGAATAGATCTAATATTTCCACACCATGAAAACGAAAATGCACAACATTTTTCATTAACCAATTCTAAAATAACAAAAAAATGAATTCATTCAGGTTTTTTAAATAAAGATGGAACTAAAATGTCAAAATCCATTGGAAATATTTTGCTAGCTAAAGATTTTATTACAAAATTTCATCCAGACACTTTTAGACAAATTATTTTAACTACAAATATTACTTATCCAATTGATTTAACAAACGATATAATAAAAACAAATGAAGATAAAATTAAACAATTAAGAAAAATCAATTTTTTATTACATACAAAACAAACAAATATAGAAAAAGAAATTAATCAAATAAAAATAAAAGAATTAATAAAACTAATATTAGATAAAAAGAATTCAGCTTTTAATAAAGAACTAAATACTTTATTAAAAGAAAAAGATTATGCAAATTTAATTGAAGTTCATAAAATATTAGGTTTTTCTTTTGTTAATGAGAAAATAGAAAAAGAAGATTTAAATATGTATTATCAATGGCAAAAATATAGAGAAAATAAAGATTTTCAAAAAGCAGATGAGTTAAGACAAATTCTTGTTCAAAAAGGGTTAATATAAAGGAAAAATATAGCAAAAATTAATTTTTTCAGCAATGATTAGAAAGGGAAAAATGAGAAGATTTATATGTGGGAAGAATTCTGTAATTGATGCAATAAATAATAATGTTCCAATAATTGAGATTTTTACATCAAGACCAGAAGAAATTTTAAAGATTACAAAAAGTATTAAAATAAATAAAGTAAATGAAGTATTTTTAAATAATCTTGTTAAAGAGAATCACCAAGGTTTTGTAGCAGAAATACAAAAAATAGAATATTATGATATTGAAACTATTTTTAGAGATAAAGCAGAAAAAATATTAATACTTGATCATATAAAAGACCCACATAACTTTGGAGCGATAATAAGAACAGCAAATGCTAGTGGTTTAAAACATATAATAATTCCAAAAGATCGTTCAGTTGATTTAACAGATACAGTTTTAAAAGTGTCTTCTGGTGGATTTGTAAATATGAAATTTATTAAAGTTAATTCTATAAGCGCCTTTATTACAAGATTAAGAAAAGAGCACTTTTGAATTTACGGAACAACTCTTAGTAAAAATTCTATTGAAATCGATAAAGTAAATTTTAATTACCCATTAGCAATTATAATGGGTTCTGAATCGAATGGTATTTCAAAAAGCGTTGAAAAAATGACTGATCAAAACATATACATTCCATTAAAAGGTACTGTTCAATCATTAAATGTTTCGGTAGCAACGGGAATTATTTTATTTAAACTTAAATAAGGAGAAAATGGATCTAGATAAAATAAAATTTATAAAATTTCAAGAAGTAATTATTGCAGCATCTAAAAATGTATATAGAAAATTTAATGCAATACCTTTAACTTGAGAAGATATTTATTTATATGGCTTATCGATAATAGATGATGTTATCAAAATTGCACTCAAGAACGATAATACTCATCATATTAATGGCCTAGTTTATTCTATTATGTTTAATAAACTAATGGCTTATGCTAAAAGTTTTACAACTAATAACAATAAAATCTTGAATTATTCCATAGATTTTGAAGATGGAATTTTGACAAAAATTTCTAACGAAAATAATAAGGAATTATTTTATAAAGAAGATTGCGAAAAGTTTTTTAAAAAATATAATCCTAAAGAATTAGATATTATGAATTTATACTTTATAGAAAAGAATTCTGTTAAAGATATTTCTAAAAAGTATTTTACAAGTTCCTTTAAAATTAAAAATTTTTTGAATTCTGTAGTTCAAGAAGCTAATGATTATTTTAAATAACAAAAAAATAATATATAATATTTATTACTATGTCTAAAGAAAAGATTACATTGGCTTGTGAAATTTGTAAAGCAAAAAATTACGTAAAAAACAAATCAATTACAGAAAGATTATTTGTGAAAAAATTTTGTAAAAAATGTAATGTTCAAACTTTACACAAGGAAGAAAAATAATGAAAGAAAAAAAACTTAAAAAAAACAAATTAAAAAAATATTATTTTAGAAATTGAATGAAAGAAATTAAAAGAATAAAATGGCCGTCTCAAAAAGATGCTACAAATAATTTTTATTTAATTCTTTTATTTGTTACTATTTGTTCAATAATATTTTTACTAATTTCTTTCGTTGCAACTTGAATTTGAAATTTAATAGGAGTAGGAATTTAATAATGGATAATAAAGAAAATTTTAAATGATATATGATTTCGACTATTTCCGGAAAAGAAGAAAATGTTATAGAGTCTTTAAACAATAGAATAAAATCTGATTTTTTAGATCATTTATTCGAAGAAATAAAAATATTCGAAGCACCTCATCTAACTCAAAAAGAAATAGAAAAGAAAATAAAAGGACAATCATTCGTTCTAAAAAAAGAAAATTTATACAAAGGTTATATTTTCGCAAAAATGTTAATGACTGACGAAGCTTGATTTATTGTTCGTAATACACAGTATGTAACAGGATTAGTAGGTTCTTCTGGAAAAGGAGCAAAACCGACTCCGGTTTCTACAAGAGAAATCAAAAAAATGTTCGAAGCAGAGAAAAAGGCTTGGGCAAAATACGATGCAGGAATAATAGACTCACCTTTTACAGTCGGTGCACTAGTTGAAGTAGTAGATGGTAAATTTTCTGGAACAGAAGGAATTGTTTTAGAAAATGATGACAAAAAATTAGAGGCTTGGGTAGAAATAGAAGTATTTGGAAGAAAAACACCTACTCGTTTTTCTTATAATGAATTAGAAGTTTTAAAAAAATAATAAAATAGTGTGTTTTGTGAAAAAACACACTTTATTTTTTATAACTTTAAAAAATATATTTCAATTTAATGTAAAATAATATAGTAATAATATATCACGGCGAGAGTTTTTTTAGCGCTCTTATTCGCTAACTTACAAGTATATTTTACCGTTAAAAAAAATTAAGTCAAGTAAATTTTTAAAAATATTTTTATTTTTTTTATTGATATATTTATATAGTTATTTTTAAATTCTAAATATTATTATTTTGTTCTATGAACTTTCTATTAATGTGCTAATATTTTATTGGGGGTTTTCTTCACCCCCGCATCTCGTTCGTTTTTGGATGCGCTTTTTTAGTGCGTAATAAATTTTGGTATAATTACATTTATTAGAAAAAAAAGTTTTTAAATAAATTTTTAGCGTCTGTTTATTTATATAGTTTTATAGATAAGCAATATTATTAAATATATAACATTAATTTTAGCGCCTTTAGGGCGCTTTTCTTTTTTCTTATTAATAAAATTATTATCTCGCTTATTTATGCGCCTTAAAATGCTCTTTTTGGTGCTTTAGCGCAATAATTAATAAATTAATAGAATAATAAAAAGTCCGCTCTCTTGCGGGCTATCTTTTTTACTGTTTTTCCTTCTAAATTATAGTATAGAAAAAGCACCGTTGTTGGTGCTTATAATTTATTTTCTAAATTTTTGTATATTTCGCCGCGACTGTCTATATCAACAACCATAATTAATAAATCGTTTTCTATTACTTTAAAAACTGCTCTATAATTACCAATTCTTGCTCTATATGCTTTTTTCTTGCATTTAGTTAAAAGTTTGACGTCAAATTTTTTGGACGCTAAGTTCTTTTTGTTTTCTGCTAATCTTTCAAAAAGTTTCATAAATCTTAGGCCATATGCTCCGTTTTTTCTAATAAATTTTTTAGCGTCTTTTAAATAGATAACATTAAAGCCCATTTTCTTTTTTTATTCTTTCTATTTCTTCGTCGCTAATATCTAATTTTCCGCTTGCGTATAATTCTTCATATTCTTTTTCTTCTTCTTCGTCAATCGGACCGATGTATTTTTCTAAATATTGCGCTAAATCTAATTTATCATCTTCTCTTATTCTTATTAGTGTACTTTCTCTTAAGAATTCTGAAAAACTTTGTCCACGCTCTTGCGCGTTTATTTTAATTAAGTCGTAATCTTCTTCTGATAATGTAATAGTTTTTCTTACTGTCATTTTGCTTTTCATTCCTTTCATTTTTTTATATGTATAATATGTATCATACATACTAATATTATAACTCCACAAAAAATAAAGTCAAGCAAAAAGTTAAAAAAATTATATAAAAAATTTACTTACCGCAAAAAGATTTTACACTAATAATTTAGCGCTTTAAAGGTTATTCGCTGTTTATTATATTAATAAACTTTAGCGCCTTTTCTAAGGTCTTTAAACTAATAAGTTTTAATTTTTTATTACTTAATAATTATAGCAAAGTATTTTTAAATGTTTCAAAAAAAAAAAAAAAAAAATGTTTTGATGCTCGTTATATTTTTATAATTTAGCTAAAGCATTCATAACTCTAACTAATTCATCTCAATCGCCATTTTCTTTCAGCAATTCATCAATTGGTTTACTTTCTTTGTCTATTGCTTCAAAAAATTCTGTTAAAGTCATTTTTTTTGATTGATCTTCCATTTTAAAACTCCTTTTATAACTTTTATTAAATTATACCGAGAAAAATTAATTGCTTTTGCCTTGAAAGTTGGAGGTTGATTTGTTGCTTTTAAGGTCTTATGCTGGTGGTTGTTCTGTTGGTGTTGATATTCTCTGCAGGTAGTTGTTGTTTTAAGTTGTTGAAAATTGTTGGCAGTTCTATTATATTATTAAAGTTTTATGCCGGTAGTCGTAATGATATGAAAATATTTTTTTTAAAATGAAAAATAAATTCTTAAAAAACATAATATATAGGGGGGGGTGTTATAAAAAAATTTAAATAAACAGTCTACCCCACACGCCCTACCCGATCACGCATTTTTTCTGAAAATTTAAGGTCTTAAAATTCAAAATTCGATACACCCAAAACCGTTGTTTGCTAATTTATTGAAATATTCAAAAATTCAAAAATAGAATAAACTATATACTTCAAAAACATTAAAAAAGGGCAAAAAATCACCCTAAATTATACTTTTTATTTAAATGTTCATAATTGTTCATAAAAGTTCATTGTTTTTCTTTAAATTGTTCAAACTTTTTACCAACTTCACCATTATTACGACTGAAAACCCCTAAAATTGCTAAAAAACCTGAACTTTAGACCCCTAAATTAGAACATTAGACCCAAAAACTAGAACGTTTTAGCCAAAATCCAGAACATTTTACATAAAAATTAGAACGTTTTTACCCCTAAATTAGAACATTATTTTTAAAATCTAAAAAATTTTCATAATACATACTATACATACAAATCAAAAAATAACAGAGAAAAAATGTTCTAGTTTTTTAAGAAATCGTTCTAGTTTTTCGCTCAATCGTTCTAGTTTTTTACGAAATCGTTCTAATTTTTGCCAACATTTTTCAGCTAATGTTGTTATTTTACCCCTTAAAATTCTAATGTTGCCAAATTTTGTCATTTTTTCACTAATTTTTAAATTCTAAATGTTCATAAATGTTCATTTAATAAAATATTACTTTTTTTGCCTATTTTAAGGCATTTTTGTTATTTATATTTTTATTTTTTCTTATTTTTTACAATTTAAAAGTTCATAATTATTCATTAAATGTTCATAATTATTCATTATTTTATTTTTTATTTATTAATATTTATATATAAAAATATATATTTATAAAAATAACTATAAGTAAATTATATAAAAAATTTATAAAATAATTTTAAAAATAAAAAAATTAAGATAAAAAAATAAAATAAAAAATTAAATTCAAAAATTTTTTTAATGAACATTTATGGACTTTTAATTCAAACTTTCAAAAATTCGCAATTTAAGACAGAGAACAAAAACAGCATTCAAACCAAGGGCGGCAGCGCGCCACGACTTTCAAGCATAACCAACTTTCAAACGCCCTTCAAAAATTTTTTAAACTTTTGCTACCAACTTTCAAAAATCCACGATATCATTAAAGCAGCAAAAAAAACCATGCTCCAAAAAACCAGAAAAAATTTTTTAACATTTGCTAGCAACCATTGAAAATTTGTGATATGCTTAAATTAGACAGTGTTAGATATACCAAGAAAAAATACAATGGAGCAGTTGATGGAATACAAAAACAAAATTGAAATAGAAGCATTACGTAACGAACTAAAAAAGAAAAACCCCGAGATAGATTACAACGACTTTACGCAAAGCTTAATGTTCGCAAGTATAGACGGACATATTACAAAACTTAAGCATTTAGAAAACATCCTTTCAATTTGAGAAAAAAAAGTAAAACCGCAACGTTTAGCAACTTTGAAAGCGGAGCAAAAATTTTTAGAGCAAGAAATAAAAAATTCTAAAGAACTTTTGGAAAATGAGTACGAAATACTAAAAGCGCCGGAATATAACAACATAGCAGAGAGTGAACAAAACGATAAGTATTTTTATACAACTCTAAAACGAACCATAAACGCATCGCAAAACGCAATTGGATTACTTTACAAGCGATACCACGCACTTATAAGCGAGAAAGCATCATTGGAAAGCAACAACGGAACAATAAGCATTGATGGAAATGGTAAAATAACCGTGAGCGACCAAGGACTTAACGAGATATACCAAAACATTAGAAACGAGATTTTGGGAACTATTCAAGTAAGTATTAGTAAAGAACGTTTAAGACAAGTAATTTTAGAAAACGCACTCGACCAAGAAGAAGATGCAGATTTTTAATACGCCTTATTGGGATAAAGTAAAAAACTTTTTCAAAGCTAATACCAACTGAGACGAACCAACGCAATACGCCCTAAAAGTATTTAATGGCGAGATTTTGGCAAGTAAAATGGTGATATACGCAACCGCAAGGCATCTTTTATTTTTATATCGCTCTAAAACAGAAGAAACCTTCCCTTTCATATATCAACCAGAAACATTTGAAAAGTTACAAAAATTCGCTTCAAAAATTATCATCCCGGAAATAAACCGCCCCTTTATTTTTACAGATTTTAGAAAATTTATAAGCGGCTTTGTTTTTGGCTGAACTTTCAAAGACGACACCGACAGTTTAATAACTAATGAAGTTTTTGACGTGGAAGCACGGAAACAATGAAAAAGCAGTTATTGAGCAATGATAGCGCTAGCAACAACCCGCGGACTATTAAAAGACGGAAAAAGTGAAGTTTATTTTTGCGGACCGCATAAAGACAGTAGCAAAATACCATATAACATAGCGCTTGGATATATCAAAAAGAGCAAAGAACTTAAGAAAATGTTCGAAAGAGCGAACAGTATAAGAATAGTCAGCACCAAGCAGGGAGAAATAAAAGCGCTCCCTTTTGATAAGGCAGGAATAGAAGGGAAGAACCCAAGTTTAGTAATTTTGACAGAATACCACCTTCATAAAGACGATACGATGCAAGAGAGTGCGAAATCATCTAAAAACCTTTCAAGGAAAAACCAACTTATCGTTTACGATACAACCAAAGGAAGCAACCGAGAAAGCGCCTGCTTTTATAGAGAACAAGACTATAAGCATTTTTTAGAACAGCAGATAGAAAACCCGGAAACTATTCATAAAAATTATTCTATTTTTTTATTTTGCGCAGAATTAGACGAAGAAGACTGAGAGCAATGAGACAACCCCGACCTTTGAAAGAAAGCAAACCCTGGACTAGGCATTACAGTTAGTTTAGACGACTTAAAAGACGAGCATAGCAAAATAACTTCATTACAAGCGCAAGCAGAATTTAAAATAAAACGTTTAGGAATTTGAGTAAATACGGGATTCGCTTATTTTGATTATTCATTAATAGCAGAAAGCCAAGAAGCAAACAAAAAATGGGTTGAAGAATACCTATCAAAAAACAACATTAAGGAATTAAACGCGCTTGTTGGATTAGACTTAAGTGGTATAAATGATACAACCGCTCTAGTTTTAAATTTTGAAATACCAAAGCAAGACGGAAGCGGCACCATTTATGTTTTTAAGGCGCATAACTTTATACCAGAAAATGCTATAGAAAAGAAAGAATTAAGCGATAAGGCGCGATATAGAGAGTGACATAAGCAAGGGCATTTATCAATATCAAAGGGCGACGTAATAGACTATTCAATGGTGGTCAATAAATTAAGAGAGTGGAAAGATAATTACAAAATAGAAAAGCTTCTTTATGATAAATGGAGATTTTTTACAATTAAGGAACACCTTTTAAAAACTAATATTTTTCATGAGAGCGAAATTCAGGAAGTAAAGCAAGGTGTTTATTTAAACCCCGCCTTTCAGCAATTCGAGGTAAAGTTACGGAATAAAGAAATTTATTTTTTAGATAATAATGGAATTTTAATAAACCATACCTTAAACGTAGAAATTAAAAACACGACCAGCGGAAGCGGAACATTTTTCATTAGAAAAGTAAATGAGAATTTTAGAATAGATGCTTTTATCGCGGCGCTTAATACCATAAGCGAAAGGCATAACGTGGCAAGTAAAGAAGTAGAAACAACATTTGATATAATAACAATTTAATTTATGATATAATATGAAAGCAGGAATAAAACCCTGCAACTATCAAAATTTTTTTTCAATTTTTTACATTAGTTAGGATAAAACCTTTCATAGACTAAACATTTTTATTTTAATGAAGTAATTTTGTTTTTCATTTATCTTTAAATTAATAACCTTTTTTCAACTAAACAATATTAGTTTCATTTATATATTATTTTCAGGGGAGCAAAAATGCTCCTTTTTTATTTTTTTAATTTATTTATGTTATAATATATTTATTAATGATATAGCAAAGAATAATACAAGACAGAGGAATTTTTGAGTAAGGTAATAGATAACATAAAAAAATTATTTAAACCAAGAAATACAACCGGAAACATTAATGGCTTTCGGGATTTTAACAATTCTCTAAATTATTCAACTTTAACCAACACCATTAAAACATTAAATGAGCAAGAATTTTTAACTTTTGGACTATTAGTAAGAGCGGTTCAATTAATAGCAAACGATATAGGAAAGGTCAACTTCAGACATTTAAAAGCAAACAAGCATGGAGAATATGAAAACATCCAAGAAAGCGAGATTGCTAAAATTCTAAACAAAAGACCAACCGCAACTTTAACGCCGTGGGAATTTAAAAAAATATTAATATGAAATTTATTACTTTATGGAAATGCTCCAATTTTCATTATTAGAGACGAAAGCGAAAAAATTAAGGAATTAATACCTATCTATCCGGACTATATCACCAAACAAGAAGAGAACGGCATAATTAGTTACGTATTTAAAAGCGGAAGCAATCCGGCAATTCTTTTAAGAGAAAAGGACGTTATATACATATCGTACGAACTAATACAAGGATACGAAAATTTAAGTATTAGAACACTTTTTAAAAGCACCATATCAAAAGTAAAAGAAAACGAGCTCGCTATGATAAACGCTATTAAAAACGACGTCAGTTATAGTGCCTTTATCAAAATAAGAGACGCAACCAATCAAAGCCAAAGAGAATTAGCAAACCAAGCGCTAAAACAGATGCTCGAAAACCATAAGAAAAACGGTTCCTTTGGAATAGTTATCGACGAAAAATGGGAAATGGGAAAAGCAAGCGAAATAGTAAACATGCGGATTGACTTTCAAACCCGAAACGCTTTAGGAAGAGAATTCGCAGCATCTTTGGGAATACCACCAGCAAAACTAGGAATAGACGACCCGAACAAATACAACAGCAGCGCAGAACTAAACCGGGCATATATCGACAACTCTTTAAAACCGCTTTTAACCAACATAACACAACGCTTCACTTATTCGCTTTTAGAAAACGAGCAAGAAATAATAACTTTTAAAACTTTGGACTTATTAAGTATAGATTTAAAGAGCATCCAAGAATTCGCATCGAGCGCAATTAATAACGGATACGCAACGGCAAACGAAATAAGAGCACTAATTGGACTAGATAAACACCCTGATGGCGACTTTTTACTAGCAAATGGAACCTTAACCCCAGTAAAAGTATTACAAGCACAATATAATAACCCACCAGAGCAACAAAAACCCCCTTTAAAGCAACAAGAAAGCGAAAGAGATACAAATACACCAGAAACAACTAAAACCCCTAAAAAACAAAAAATAACGAAAGGAGACTAAATGGAATTTTTAATTTTATCAAGGACAAAACCAACGGTAGAAGAAAACCCGCAAGGAGCAAGAAAAAAGAGAACATTAGAATTAAGTATTGAACTCGAAAGTTGGTCGCCAGTTTATGAAAAAGCGGGAATAAAATACAGAGAAAAATTAGACGCAAACATTTTTGACTTTGAAACACCTATAGAATTACAAAACATAAATTCTTATTTAGACCATAAAGTAAGCATCGAGCACCTTTTAGCAAGCACAAAAAATAAAACAATGAACGTGCGCAAGGAAAACAATAGAATAATCGCAACAATAGAAGTGGACGAAAAGAACAAAAATTTAAGAAGGGTGGCGGATTTAATAGAACAAGGTGTAATAGAAAGCAATAGTTTTATTTTTCAATCTTTAGACTATTCTATAAACGAAACACCAGAAGACAAAGACGTAGACTTGGAATTTATATACAAGAAGGCAAAACTAATTAGCATTGACCCAGTATATGAAGGGTTCTACCCGCAAGACAAATGCAGAGTTTATAGCAAAGACAACAAAAACATTTTAGAAATTATGGAAGAAAGGAAACAAGAGATGACACAAGAAACAAAACAAGAACAAGTGGAACAATTAGAAGAAAGAGTGGCAAAACCAAAAACAGAAACCGAAAGAGAAAAAGAATTAGAACAAGAATTAATTAAGACCATGGAAAACAACCAAAACAACGAAGCAAGATTGAAAGAATTAGAAAAAGAACTTGCAACTATTAAAGAAGAAAATTTAGAACTAAAAGACAAGCAAGAAAAAGAATTAAAAGAAAGAGAGAAAATGATGGAACACATTAAAAACGAAAACCTAAAAACAATCAACAATGAACCAAAACAAGACTTAAGCGAATTAAGAGCCAAAATGAAAAATGGTAAAACATTAAACGAAAGAGAAAAAATAAATTTATACAACGAAACATTAGAACACTTAAACAACGACACCATTAAAGAAATAGAAGTTATCGACAGAGAAGTGGCAAGAACATTAGAAAAAAGAGCGCTTGACGGAACAACAAACCTAAAAGGGCTGGCATTAATCGAAACACACGATATACCTGGAATTTTAAGCGAATGAAACGCGGTGTTCCCAGAATATACAGAAGCAGCGCAAAAGTTTACTTTAACAGGACTTGACGAAATTACAAAAGCAGTTTACGTGGCAGATAAAAGAGTTATAACAAGCATCGCAGAAAACGCAGAATCAACAGACTTTGGTGGGCAAACTTTTAAAGTAAAATTAAGACCAGAAAGATACAGTGTAAAATTGACACAAAACAACGCCTTATCTCATGGAGATGAATTATGATTGAAACAGATCCAAGATGCTAAAAACGGAATTATTAGAGCTTTACGTAAAAAATTCTATGCAGGCATTTTTACACACGCAGGAACAGCAATGCCTACAGACGGAACATATACTGGTGGTGTAACACAAGAAGCTAAATTCTTAACAGAAAACACAAACGCCTTTACTTTCAACGATATCGATAATTTAGTAAAAAGCGTAGAAGGACAATATGGAGAAGGAGCACTTGACGGATTTATTTTAGCAATGCACCCAGATACTTTAGCAAAATTAGAAAAACCGTTTTTAAATAATACAACCGCTTCATTTATTAATGCGGTATATAACCCAATTACTAAAAAATACAGAGGACTCCAAATTTTAACAAGCACAGAATATACAGACAAAGAAATAACTAAAGGAAAAAAACCAGCCTTATTATTTAATAAAGCAAGCGTGTGCGTTTATGGACTTTCTTTCGTTATCAATGAAGACCAATACACAGACTTAAGCAAAGACGCAACAAATAGATATGTAAAAACAAGGGGAGAAATTAAATTAATAGACCCTTATATTAACTCAAGATTTATAGAGGTAAAATAACCCTCTATTTTTCTATTTTTAGTAACTTTAGAAGGGAGAATATATGTACCCAAGCGAAGAAATATACGATTGACTGGATCAAATAAAAATAAATTTATCTATAGCAGATAATCAAAGAGACGAAATTTTATTAGACTATATCGAAATAGCGCATGAAAACATATGAACGCAATATTACGAACTAAAATTAGACGACTATGGACAAATACCAAAAGAACACCCGTGGGCTTATGATTTAAAAACTAAATTAGCAACATTACACCTGGCGGCAATATATTTTTCAAACCCAGACACAACCAACCAAGCAAAAGACGTTATCGACGAAAGAATGTTATACAGAATACTAGGGGGCAGAATTAGTTATGCACAGAATGAACAGAATAAATAGCAGAAACTATAAAGAACCCTTTTTATTAATCAAGGTAAAAGAACAAAACGCTATGGGAATGTTATCTAAAAAACATTATTATTCTAAATTAATATACGCTTCAATCATACAAGACAACAACCAAACCATTCAAGGAGAAACAAGAAGCGACAACGAAAAACTATCTATTAAATTTTTAAAAACAGACTTTGCTATTAATATAAATGATATGGTGTATAGAAATAAAAAAATATACATAATAAATTCTATTGACAGCGATCAATTTAATAAGCAAGAGCAAAAAGTAATAGCGACATTTTTAAGTAATTATGAAGAAGATAACGACTTAAAAGAATATATTGACGGAATAGAAAACGACGCATTAAATAAAGATTTTAAAGTTTTAAATTTAATGCAAGCAACTTTAGAAAAACACGAGCAATTAATCAAAGAATTACAAGACGAAATTAAAGAACTAAAAAATGGCAGATAACAACGAACTTTTAAAATTAGACTTTGACGAAAATGAAGCAAAAGATTTTTTTGAAAGTAATATTGCCACTCCTTTCAAACTCATTAATTTACAAAAAGCAATAAACAGCAGCGAAAGCACAAAATGATTTAGAAGCAAAATAGAAAAAATTAAAAGAAGGGCGGACGAATTAACACCGGATGGAAGTTATGGAAACTGGAAGCGAAACAACAAAAGAACCCATAACAAATTAATAAAACAAACCACCATTTTTGAAAACCCAAAAATTAGCAATAACGCCTATAGAACTTTTTTCTATGGAATAGACTGGACAAAAACCAGCAGAAAAGACAGACAAATATACGCAGCAGTTTTAGTGGGATACAGACGAGTAAACTTATTTAATAGAGATTTAAATATAAAAGCAAAGAGCAGGACACCTTATTTTAGATATAGTAAACCTGGAGCAAAAAGACAGGCACTATATAAAGCAAAAAAAGAAACATACGACCAAAGCAAAGAACAAGCGAACTTTTTAAATGAAGTATATAAAAAAATATTAAAGAAACAATTTAACGAAAAGGGGATAGAGACAAATGATACATAATACAACTTTAGAAAATGAAATGGCTTTTAAAATATACAACTATCTAAAAAAGCAAATTAAAACATTACCGCAATTTTGATATCAAGTTATAGAAGAAAATAGCAACAATAACGACGCCTTATTATTTATGCAAACAAGAAAGCAAGAAAGACAACCATATTTTTCTAATGAAAATTTTAAATACATAAATTATCGTATTTATTTAATTAGAAACAAAAACCAACATATCGAACAACTCAAGCAATTAGAACAATTAGTAATATACCTTCAAAAAATTAGAGCAGTAGAAAACGCAAATTTTATTACTAAAAAAATAAATGGAGTTGTAACAGATGAAGGGGTGGATAAAAGTTTTCAAATAGAAATAGACGAACCAACAATAGACAACGAAGGGCAAAGTTATTATTTAGATTTTGATATTTTAATCGAAAGAAAAGAAACAGAAAAGGAGTAAAACAATGTTGAAAACAAACGCAGGGAATAAGCTTTTTATAGCAATAGACCCTTGAAACGTAAGCACACAATTAACTTATGAAGAATTAAAATTTATAAGCGAACTAAAATACAACTATAGCAACAACAAAGAGGACAGAAATTACTTTCACAATAAAGGGAACACCACAAGTATTACAACTGGAGCAACTCATTCTTTAAGTATTACAATCGATTTTGACGATAAGAACACACTCCATAAATATCTTTTAAAACTATTATTAGGAGACGCTCAAAATTTAAACGGGCAATATATCAGATTGGAATTACTTTCTTTACCAGGAGAAACAGAAAATAAAAAAATAGTAATAAGTGGAAAGTGCACAATCAACTTTAAGAACCACTTCCCAAGCGGTAACCCAAACGAAATACAAAAATTACAATTAGACTTGATGCCTCAAGACGACAACTGAACAACAGCAGAAGAAAACAGATAAAAAAATAAATTAAGGGAGAAAATATGAAAATAAAAAATATAGAAGAATTAATAGACTTAGAAACCGAGAAGGTATTTAAGGTTGGAGAAAAATTAAAATTTAACATCCAGGCAAATGTTAGAGCACTTTTTAGCTTTCAAAACTTTATGAAGGCAAACCCGGAATATACACAACCAACGCCAACATTAAGCGACGCAGCAGACTGGAGACTTTTAGAAATTATTTTGGGAGAAGATAACGTAGACAACTTTTTAGAAAAAGTTATTTATAAACTCCCTTTACCGCAAGCACAATTAGTTATGCATCAATTAATAGACTTTTGACTAGAAGAAACTATAGGACAAATTGATACAACTAAAGCGCCGGAAGAAGATAAAAAAAAGTAACAAGTTATATAGATTTTAATAATGATTTAGAAATGATTTTAAGCGCCTTTAAAAAGACTTTTAACATAAACCCCCAGGAATTACTAAAGATGCCCACAAAACTATTTTTTGCTTATTTTAAGGATATAAGCGAGGATACTATGCTCTCTAAAGTTATTAAACTCAGGCAAACACCAGACGCAGAATTAAGCATGGAGCAATTAGCACTAAAGCGGGAATATAATTTAGATAATATATCAAGGGAAGAATACAACAATAACGCAATAGCGCAGTTTTCAAAACATATTTTAGAAAGGAGAAAGTAGATGGCAGCAAAAGTATTAAACGCACAAATTGGAATAGGACTAAAAGCAAAAGATATAAATAAAAAACTAAACCAAATACAGCGAACAATTCAAAACAGGATGCGCTCAATTAAAGACTTTATGGTTGCGGCAAAACTCGGAAGTTATATCTTTGCCGGAGCAGATAAAATGATACAAGAATACAGCGCAAAGATGCGGACAATCGCCAACTTAAACGAACAAGGATTCGGGAGAGAATTAAGCGAAAAACTTTTTACTTTATCAAATAACTTTGAAAAACTCGGATATAGCGCAGACGCAGCAAACGACAGCTTCACGCAATTTATAACAACCGGAAAAGCAACAACATTACAAAGTATAGGAATTTATTTAGATAATAAGACCAAAAGCACTTTAGCAGCAGCAGACGCGCAAGAAAGACTAAACTGGATACTTTCTCAAGGAAACAACAAATTAAAAGAGCAACAAGACGCAATGCCAGAAAGTATTAGAACCATGGTGGAATTAAGAAAGAACACAGAAGATGCGCAAAAAGCAATTGGTCAAGGATTTATGCAAGCATTAAGCGGCGTGATAAATATGTTAGGCGGAGTAAGTAACGCCATGAAATTAGCGCTTGCCGCTATGGTAAGTTATAGAACTGGAATAATCCTTTCAAACATAGCAATAGGGATGTCCAAAGCAATAGCACAAGGCGGACTTTTTGGACTAATCGGAGCAGGAGTGGTAGCGGTAGGGGGACTCGCATCTATCGGAGCATTACTGGGAACAAGTATAATTGCTGGAAATGCTTTATCAAATACAGGAGGCAAACAAGAAATACCACAAGCGCCAACAATAAGCGCACAACCCATAGAAATTAATATTACAAGCGACCGCTTTGGAAACCAAATAACAGAGAGAAATGGAAGCAATACGGGACGACTAAATGGACGTTAGAAAATTAAGCAAGAATTTAAAATTGATAATCAACGGGGACGACAGATGGGCGTTTAATAATAAAATTCATTTTTCTTATCACGTTACAAACTATAGCAAAGTTATTATTCATAACGTTATACACAAAGACATTTTGGAAGAAAACTCTCATTTTATAAACCACCCTTATCTTTCAAACATAGACACCTTTTCTTTGGCAACTATAACCAGCAACGATAAACCAGTTTTTACTGGAATAATAAGCAGTCAGGGACGTTATTCTTTGAACCCAAAAAAGATAAAAGACAGCAGTATAGAAATAGTAGATATACGTTATTGACTTAATAAAAAGACCCCTGCAGATATAGTATTTAAGAACATACCACCAGCAAGAGCGCTTCAATTATTTATAGATGCTTTAGAAGAACCAAAAATTAAAGCAGGAAAATTAAGTTTTTCAAATAATACAAATATAACCGCATACGATACAACAAGTAAAAGTCCATACTCAATTTTGAAAGATATTATAGCAACTCAAACAAGATCATTTTTATATTTTTCTCAAAATGAAAGCGGAGACTTATTAATTAATTTTGAAAGCGAACACGACTTTAAAAGCAAAGAAGCAATAGAAATAACAGAAAATAACTGGAGCGAACATAAAATTTTAGATTTAGTTATAGAAGAAAATACAGATAACTATTTTAATAAAGTAAGACTAGAAAGCGAAAACATAATAGCTAATAAACCATTAGAAGAATACTTCACAATTAGTAATACAACCAAAAGCATATGAACCAGCGAACCAGTGGAAAAAGTAGTAATTAAAGAACAAGGATACAAAAATACGTATTTTAATATAGAGAACTCAAACAAAGAAAAAGAGCTAATCGTATTAGAGAAAAAAGACTATTCAAAGGGCAAAGACTTTCACCTTTATTATAAAAGGGGAGACAATGAACTAGTTATAAATCCAGAATGGGACAGAGAAAGCGTAGGAATTTATTTTTCTTATTACTCCAAGAATAAGCAAGCAATAACTTTAGAAAATACACAAGAAATAAGCAGAATAAACGCTTTAAATACTTTTAGCGGGGATGTATACAAATACGAACAAAATAACGACATCTCAACTTTTAGCGACTTATTTAAACAAGCAGAAGGGCAATTACTAATTAATTCAACACCAAGGCGGGAATTAAAACTTTCAAGCGCTAAAACAATATTAAACCTGGGTGACGTTATAATTTTAAATTATGATATACCAAAAATAGATGGACGTTATATAGTTATAGCATACGAAGGAACATATACAGGTTCAACCGGAGAAACATTAATAAATTACACTTTAAGAAATGGACTGAACGGCGATACCTTAATAAACTTTTACGACAGCACAGACTATAAAATTAATCCATTCTTTGAAGAAAACCAAGAAACTATTTTATATAAATATAGAGACAAAAGCAATCATTTAGCAATTAAAAACAAACTAAACGATAACAAAGATTTTAGGACTTTATCAACAAGAGAGAAAGCAAAAATGGTAACCGCTTTGCCTTATGTATATAAAAAAGAAATAGTAGAACAAGAAGTATTAGAATATTCAAAGAAAGAAACGTTCAATAATTTATTATTATCAGAAGAATAAAAAAAGGCGCATAAGCACCTTAAAAATTATCTCGCCACTATTTTATAGTTTTTTAATAATATACCACCAGAAACCAAAGAAACCGACAAGGATACACTAAAGAAAGACCCCAACAATCCATTAATCAAATTTATACGCGCATTTTCAAGGTATTCAATAAGTTTTAAGAAATAATTATCGGCATCTTTAGCATAATTATTAAATTTTTCAAAAGGTATATTTTTAAGGCTTTGAAGTTTTGTAATATCATCCGCAGATATTTTATTACTTTTATTATTAAGTATAGAGGAAATTAAATTAGGCAATTCACTTTCAAAATAATCTCTATTATTAAGCACACTAGAAGAAAAGGGGTCTAGTAATTCGAGAACATATTTATTTTTTAAATTACCGAAATGATACTCATTATAAAGTGCCGTATCTTTAATATTCACAAGAATTCAAGGAATTAAAAAAGAGAATGCAATAATCAAAGATAAACCACTAATAATTAATAATCTAAACTTTTTATTTTCTAATAATTTTAAAAATTTTTTCATAAATAAATTATACCAAATTACAGATAAAGGAGAAAGTATAAATGGCAAGAAGCAGAGAAGAAATAATAAACGCAACAAACAAACACCCAAATACATTACCATGGGTGGAATCGTTTTTCTATTACATAACAGCACCAACCAAAGAAAAAAATAAATATAGTTCAATACACGCTTGGCCTTATTCAAGGTGATACGAAGGAAGAATTGAAAGATATCATCCAAAAGAAAATTACCAAGAAGCAAAATTTAAAAAAATAAATACACCCCTTTTTATCGAAGCACTAAAACATAGTGAAATAGATATTCAAGGAAAAAACGCAAGAATTTTAGACATAGAAAGAAACCTTGAAAACAATTTAGAAATTAAGGGGAGATATTTTAATAACGACAGCATTATAACATTCTATACAATCAACCTTCAAACCGAAAGCGCAAATGGAAGAACAAGGGAGGAACGTTTTTCATTTATAGAATTAATCTCAAACCCTTTTAGCGACAATCCTAAATTTAATTACGCATTCGACGAAAGCATAGAAAACAAAGGGCAAAGTAAAAATTATTCTTTAGAAATTTTGAAAGTAAAAAGACTAAGAACTGGCTATTACTTTTTAATGGTAAAACAAAACTGAACCAGCGGAAAAGACAGGGGAAAAAGTAAAAATTACTTTATAAAATTAAACGACATAAGACCAACAGAAAACGGACAATTAGACAGAATAATTTTTCAATTTAAACAAGAAATAGAACAATGAAACTGACTAAATAAAATAAATAAAATAGATTTTAATGAAAGTTATAGCGACGAAAACTTAATTGACATAATAATAAGCACAACCGACAACCTTTTATGATACGGACAACTAAATAGCGCACTGGTGGGGCAATCTCAAGGAGAATGGAAAAATACAGGATATATTCGTTTAAATAAATGAAGTGGAAGCATAGATGCAGAGACGGGAGCAATAACAAGTAGTACCAACCCAACTATCTTTAGCGGAATAAATAATTTAACAATAACCACCTTAAGTAAAACAATCAATAAAAAGAAACATTTTTTCGGAAACATAGTGGTGGCAACTAATGAAACATCCTCAATTAATCAAAGCGAAAACGAAACTCAAAAATTCGAAACGGTAATAGAAACAGGCGGCAAAAATAACTATAATCTTAAACAAGCATTCGAAACCGCTTTTAGCACAATCAAGCAACCAAACAGCAATATAAACTTTATAAGCGGAAACACAAAAATAAAAATAAAAACCAAGAACCACCACACTCTAAAATATCAAACCGGAAGTGGAGCAGGAATAAATACTCTTGGATATCTCGCGACATACAAAAGACCTGCAGAACAAGAACAATTTATAGAAATTAATTTAGATTTTGAAAGAACTAAAAGACTAATTTTAGAAAACCCAAACTTATTACACGAAAACAGTTTTAGAGTAGTATATGAAGATAACAGAATAAAAGTATATATAGCAGACGAAATAATTAAGCATGAAATAGCAAACTTTAAGCTGGCAGAATTAAACGCAAGAGAAGAAACCAAAACAGGAGAAGAATTCGAAGTAACAACAGAATACATAGAAGTGGCATCAAACATAGCATATACACAACTTACAAAACAAGGACAAAGCGAAGTGTATAAAATAGTTATAAGAGACTTTGAAGAAACCCCAAACAAAATAATCTTTGAAAAAGATAAAGTAATACAAAACATCCAAGACACTAAAGAAGCATTAGTATTAGAAAATAATGAAGTATACTTGCCAGTAAAACAACGTGGGCAATGAAAAATTTATCTTTTTGATAATAAAACACAATTAAGCGAGGATAATTTAATAATACCAACTCCAGCAAAAGAAACAGGAACATTAGGATATGGAGTGGAAAAAATAACACTTTTAGGAATAAAAGAGACAGAAACAAGCAAGGCATCGCTTATAGCTTTAATTAATCAAAATAAGGCAATAATCTTTAGTTATAATACGCATCACAACCAACCTTTAGAATTTTGAAGTTATTTAGAAAACGACTGCTTTTTCGACCACAGTTACGCCAGTGGACATAAAGAACAAAATATTTTTAAATTATTATTTTTTAAACAAGAAGGCAACCAATCAACTTTTAACTTTTTAAATATTAAATATGATGGAAAACCTTTTAACTCAAACAATCAGCCGTTTTTATATAAAAGATACCAAGATATCAATTTAATCAATCAAAGTTTTAATATATCAAGCGCTCAATCTAATAATCTTTTTTGAAATGGAAGAACAAGAGATATTAATGTATTAGATAACAAAATAACATTTAGTTCTCATATCAAAAGCAACGCCTTAAATATCAACCAAGACAACAAAAAAATAAACGAAATACAATGGATGGACAATAACGGTAACATTGCCTTTAGATACCAAGATAACTTTATCAAGGGCAAAAATGAAAACATCCAACTAAATTATCATTTAAACGTAAGCTGACAAGATGATAAGGACAAAAAAGATAACGACCATTTAGCAAGAGAATTTGCAAAGCTTTTTATAGATCAATCTAATATAGATATTTTTAGACGCTCTCATATTAAATTCACTTTTGAAGATGAAAACGGAACAATCAAAACAAAAATTCTAAACGTAACCCACGACCACATTAGAATAATAGAAAATTCTTTATATATACCAATTTACCTAATTTTAAAAGAAGCGCCATACTGGAAAAAATACCACTCATTTTATTATGGGGATAACGATTTAAACATATGAACGGAAATACCAGACTGGGAACCTTTAATATTAGAAGCAAACCAAGAAAGCAGAATCTGGGAATTAATTTTACCTTTAGAAATAGAAATACAGGGAGAAAGATAAGATGGCAAAAATAACCTTCAATAATAAAAGAAATTTTACAACAGAGACATTTAGGGGAGAAGAATTAGACCAGATCATAACCGCAGAAAATATCAATGAAATAAAAAGCGTTGTAAACGATAACGAAACAACTTTAGCTAATTTAAAAACATACGCAGAATCTCAAGCAAACGACCACAACGAACGCCTAAATTCTTTAAATGGTAGTATAAACAGCTTAACAACTAAAACAAACGAAATAAACACCTTAAAACAAACAATAACAACCCTCACCGACAGAATACAAAGTTTAGAAAATAGAAACAACTCAAGCAGTAACCGTCCAACTTTAAGTATAAGATACCAAAGAATAATCACAGACAGAGAAGTTAGTTTTCAAACATACGACTTAAGAACCTCCAACAATGGTGGAAATTATATGATAAATTTTAGCGCTCCTTCACTTTCAACAGGAGAGAGCATAGACTATTATTTAATAGCAGTAACGCCTCAGATAAAAGAAAGAAGCGACTTTGGTGGATATAGCAAGAATGCAACCGCCAGATTTATCTTTGAACCAATCGAAAGAAATAACAGTTCGCAGATTTTTAACGATACGCCAGAAACTCAATGTATAGCGGTAGTAAACGCAACAGACAGAGACCATACAATAACTAATATTTTAATCAATCCAGAAAGTGGCGGCTTTATGCTTAAGGCATCAACCAATACAATTTATAACGGAACGGCAATCCCTAATTTTACAATGCGTTTTAAGGTAAGTGTAACGGCAAAAATAAGGAGGATAACGTAACATGATAACAGCATTGATAATTTGGATATTAACAACAGTAGACGCAAGCGCGGAACGTTTAGCAGATTTATTACCAAAAATAGAAGATATAAAAACAATCCACGCATTACAAGAATTAGGGGTCTATTCTTTCTTTGATACGCTCGGAAAACTTAATAAGGCGGTATTTTGGCTAGTTTTAGCAATCGAAGGCGCAATAGAATTTACGCTTTTATTAAAATATCTGCCAATCTATTTATCTAAAAAATTTGAAAGAATTAGAAATAGAAGTATACACGATGCAGAAATAATCAAAGCAATAAAATACAAACTAGAAAACAACATCATATTAACCAAAAAAGAAGAAAAATTTTATTTTAAAAAAATAGCTAAAAAGGAGAATAACAATGGCAAAAAATAAATTTTTATTATTAACAACATCAATAGGAGCAATAACATTATTAGCGCCAACAATTATTAGTTGTAAAGCAGTAGAAAACGGAAAAAATATTTATAACAAACTCAAGGAAAAAAACAAAGAAAAAAAAGAAGCAAAAGAACAACCAACAACACAAGAAAACAATAAGCAACCACAAGCAACAAGCGAAACAAAATAACAAGGGGCAAAAATAAGAATGTTTAGATGGATACAGAAATTAAGTAATAAAACTAAAAGCATTCTTTTTATCGTTTTCTCTCTTTTATTTATTCTCGCCTTATCTTTATTAATTAGCGCCATAGCGCACGATGGAATAAATGAATTTGCAAAAATATTTATATTTTACGAAAAGCAACCAGTGGAAGACGAAAGATGAAAAGAATTCTTAAGATACGCACAAGAACAGAAATTAGGCGCAGAACATATAGAAAAATTAAGAGATATTTTTGGCGATACGTTTTATATAACAGTAGAGAAACAAAATACTATAGGGTTCGCCAGTTTTAATTTAGCAATGATTTTATTAATGTTTATTTGTTTTATGTTTTTAAGTAGTTTAACCTATACAACTTTAAGAGAAGTAATGGTTCGTTTAACCAGTTTATACCATGAAAACGTTATAGACCAAGCAACATACGATCCAATCATGGAGCTATTAAAGAAAAGCGAAAGAAACCAAGCAAAACAGATAAATTTAACAATCGACCCAGCATTATTAAACGCTAAATTGGAAGAAATAGAAACAGAAAAAGGAGAATAAATAAGTGCACTTTTTAGATAAGTTTATAATTAAGCAAAGGCCATTAAAAGCAATCCACAAACGTATAATAGTTTTTAGCGCTATATTCTTTGCTTTCTTTATCTCGACGCTCATTATTTTATTTTTACCATTTAAAGACGGAAGCGCAATTGAAAACATTATTGACGAATTTTACAATAAAAAATGAAATAGTAAAACCATCATACAATTACTTTTAGGAAGCTTAACCTGGATGCTCATAATTTGAAATTTAACATTAAGGGTGATGGATACAATTTTATACAAAAAGAAAAAAAGAGCATTTGAAAGCGAAATGCTCAAAAAAGGAATTGACATATCATGTAACGAAAGAGGGAATATGAAATTAACATTTAAACAACACGAACAATACGTAGAGGCAACTTTAAATAAAATAATAAATGCTTGTATAGAAATAAAAGAACCTTTAAGGGGCGCAATCATTTTCACAATTAGAGAAGTTTTAGAAAATATTAATGAAAACAGAAGAAACAAAATAGAAAAGATAAAAACAGAATTAAATAACTATGGAATTAACACCGAGAATCCATTAATCTCAAGAGCATTAAAACAGATATAAAACTATCTAAATATGTTATAATTTATTTTTATTCTATTTATCTATGAAGCGCCAAAGAGCGCTTTTTTCTATGTTTTTTCAATAATCCAAGATATAATGAACTTAGCAGTGCTGCGAAATTAAAAAACTAAAGTAATAATATTACTAGACTTTTAAAAACTTATTTGGCAAAGGAACGCAGAATATGAACGTAGCACAATACATTAAAAAATTAGAATTATTAAATTACTCAAAAGACACAATAAGAATGTATAAATGAATTTTAGAAAGCTCATTGAAAGTGGAAGAATTACCTTTCGAAGAAATAATAAAAAGAATAATAAGAGATGAATTGAAAGCATCATCTCAGACTTTTCATAAGAAAGTTTTTCAATCATATTTAAAATTTTGTAAAAGATATGATGAAATAGAAATAGTAAAAGAACTCCAAGAAAAACGCGAAAACAAAAATACTTTTAGAGAAGTTTTAACAAGAGAAGAAATTATAGAAAAAACAGAATTAACTGGATATCTCAAGGAAGACACATTTAGAACCATAATCCGCTTTATTTTTGAAACAGGAATAAGAATAAGTGAAGTCAACAAAATCACTCAAGATGATAAAAAGTTATACGTTATGGGAAAAGGAAACAAAAGGCGGGAAATATTTTTCAATCCAGAAACTTATTCTAATTTATTAAAATTTAAATGAATGTATAAAAAAGAAATTAACATCCAAGCAATAAGACGCAAAATAAAGGCACTTTTTGGCGATAAATACGCGTGCCACTCATTACGTAGAAGTTTTGCCACTCATATGTTTAAGAACAACGCAGACCCCAAAATTATTATGAAACTATTAGGGCACAATGATATAAATACAACCTTTAGATATTTACAAAAAAGCAGAGACGAAGAATTAGAAACATATAAAAAATTATTTTTTCAATATTAAAAGCACCACAATATAATGGGTGCTTATTTTTATATATTTTATTTTGATATATCATTAAAAGTTATATAAAGCAAACAACTTTTTCAGTGTATCGCACTTTAATTTAAAAGGTATTTTATAATATTTTCAAAAAGTGCTTTTAGCGTATTTAGTTCAATAGAATTACCTGCTAACATTTTAAGTTTATTTTCAGTCAATAGAATATTATTATCTATTTTGTCCACGTCGTTTTTACTTAATCCCATATACATTAAACTTTCTCGACCGTTCAATAACTTAACAATTTTGCCCCATTTTTCAGTTTCTAATTCTACTTTTAATTTTATCCCTGCGCTTTTCATTAAAGTTTGTCCCCAGTAATCAGGGTGAACAATAATTTTATCGCTTTCTAAATATCCCTTTAATTCTATTTTACGCCACATTTTGTTATTTTGTTTGTTATACTTTCATTCTCCACTTTTAGCATTTAAAAATCTCGCGCCACGCTCTAAATCTTTTTCGCTTATTCTTTCAAATTCTACAATATCTCTAATTTTGGCGTTATGCTTTATTTTTGAAGGTCACTTAAATTCTTTATTTTTATCTAACCAGCTTATCGCAAAAACTCTTTCTCTGTTCTGCATAGAGCCATAATCAATCGCATTTAATGTTTTATATTCTGTTTTGTATCCTAAAGTTTCTAAATATTCTAATCATTTTTCAAAGTCCTTAATAAAGTTTTTGCTTACTAAATTTTTTACGTTCTCCATAACTAAAACTTTTGGCAATTTATCTTTATTATTCTTAAATATTCTTTTTAATTCTCAAAGTAATCCCGACCTTGTATTTTCGTTTATACCTTTACCATATCCCATGGTTGATATATCTTGGCACGGGAAGCTGTATGTAAAAATATCTATTTTTTCAGGTATATAATTTAATGTTGATATATCGTCTCAATCTACTTTTTCTAATTTTTGCCCTTGTTTTAATTTTTGTTTTGTTTCTATGATATTTTTTAGAAAAGAATATATTATTCTGGTTTTATTCTCCCCTAAAGTTTTAAAATAATTACTTTTTATTTTGCTGTTTGTATCACTTGATATTTCTAATTCTTTCAGTTTCTCCAATATCTCGCTTAAAGGTGTATCTTTATCAATATTAATGGACTCGTTATAATTTAATAATTTATGCGCAATGTTGGCGAAAACGTCCCACTCTACGCTTCCTACATTATCTAATTTAAAATTTAATTTTTGCTCTAATTCTTTTAGTGCTTTTGTTTGCATCCCTAATCCACTAAATGTTTCAAATAATTTAATCTTTCTTATGTTTTCCTCCTGTTACTAAAAATTTTTCTTTAAATATTCCATTCTCTAAAATTCTTATGGTTGTCAATCTTATTTTTTTATAATAAAGCATTATTTCTTCCTTAAATTTCACTAATGAAAGCGCTTTATATCCAAAGTCACCGCAATACTGCTTATAATCTAAATAAAGTTCAAAAATAGCTTTATCATGTATATTTAATCCTGCTTTTATTTCTTCTTCGCTATGCTGCACGCTATTTTCTAAATATAAAACGACGCTATTATTATTTCTTTCATATTCAGTTAAAATGTCGTTCACTTTGTCGCTTTCAGTAAATCCGCCTTTTTCTCTTAGGCGCTTTAGTCCTTCAATAGCATAATTAAATAAAACGTTCATATTATTTTTTGTTAATAACTTATCTAAAACGTTTTTATCGTCGTTATTTCCTTTAAATTCAGCATCAAAAGGCACAATTAAAAAACGTCTAAAATATCCATAACTTTTCTCGCTTGTTGTTGGCAGCTTATTAGCGGCAAAAATTAATTTAGCTTTGTTTTTGAAAGAGAACATATCTTTTCCTTTAAATTCCGCTTCTACGTTGTCTCCGCTTGAAAGCTTTTTAAATTTTGAAGGGTCTTTGATATGGTCGGTTGATATATCCGCTCCAATGTTCACCATTTTATCAATAAGGGTGCTCGTTGAAAAACGCCCATTTAATTCTTCAAATGATAAAAAACTAACATTCTCTACGCTAAAAAAGTTTGTTAAAACTTCTAAAAACGTACTCTTTCCGTTACTTGCCGTCGGTCCGTATAATAATAAGCTTTTTTGATATCTTGTATCAGGTGTTAAGCAATAGCCAATGTATTCATATAAAATATTTATTAGCTGTTTATCGTTTAAGGTTATATTATTAAAAAACTTATCTATGGTTTCAGTTCTTAAATATCTGCGGTTATATTCCACGTTTATTTTACTAATAACAAAATACTTATCGTCCGGTTTTATTTTTCTATAAGTTTCTAAATTATAATAAGTATTTTTTAGCGCTACGATATTCTTTTCTGGTTCTTTTTCAGGTATAGCGGTCGTAACTTTCAAATGGTTCAATACTTCGCTTAGTTGCGCCTTTTTTAGCATTTTGTTTTCTTTCAGCATCAGCCCCATTAAAAAGTTATCGTCTGCTCTTTTGTATATTTCTTCTTCCTTATCAAAAACGAACAATTGTTTACTATATCTTTTTAGTTTATATTCTTCAATTAAAAAATTTATAAAGTTTAAATGTAAAAATTCTCTTCCATTATGAAAAACATATCTATTTTTATATTTTTCGAAAAACTGCTCACTTCCTAAAAAGCAATTTTCAACTTCGTATTCGTCCAAAGGTTTTAAAAATAAAAATTTATTTATGGCGCTCAAAACGTTAAAGGTTCTTGTTCTGTCTCATCCTGCTAAAGCAAAAGTTTTAATTCTTTGAAAAAGGTTATCTCGTCTCGACCCTTCTTCTAATAAAACTGGGGACGCTAAATCTTTAAAGGCATCTTTGTTATCTAAAGGGGTTAATTCACTTGGCAATAAATCTACACTCTTAAAAAATCTTATTCACTGCCTAAAACTTCCATCTTTCTTAATAACTACGTATCCGTTGTTTTTACTTGCTTTTACGTCCGCCTTTATTCCAAATGGTAAAACAATATCAACCGCGTTTTTTAATTCATTAGCTAATTTAAATCAAAGGTGGTGCCCCCTGTCTGTTTTCATTATGTTACATTGCCACCCAAAATCATCAATAATTTCAATTAATTTTTTACTACTTAAAGGGTTATCTTTGTTATCTATATCTAAAACTACTCAGTTATCTTGCAGATATATTCCTAAATTTTGTTCGCTCTTTACTTCTTCAAAACGATATAAATTTTTTCCGCCTTTAAAACTATGTTTAGGGGTTTTATCATTATTCAAAATAATAAATTCGCACTCATTATTAAAAAAGTTATTTAAAGCTTCTTTATCAATTAAATTTTTTTCCTTTTCATTCATTTTTATTCCTTTTCCTTAAAATAACATTTTTTGCACACTTCCATTTCTAAAGCATAACGCACTACTTTTTCATTCATTAAGGATGCTCCACAAAAAGCGCACTCGTAACTTTCGCCAGGGTAAAGAATGTTAAATTTTTCTTTTTTGTTTGATATTTCATTGTTTAAATACTGTTCTATTCTTGCCAATGCTAGTTGTTCGTAATATTCATAATCTAAATCTAAAAAGTCGGTTGTTTTATTTCTTATATCGATATTTATAATTGTATTTTTTTCGCTGCTGTTTGGCACCTTGTCTTTTTTTCAGTTCTCGCCTACTTTATATGCTTTAAAAACGGGCTCCCCTTGTTTTGTATAAAAAATCCTTCACACTTTCCGTCTTGGCAGTAATTTTTCACCATAAAAAGTATCGCTAAAATTTCCCTTTACTTCAAAAACAAATTGAAAACGTATTAATTCTTTTATTTCTTTCAAGGTCTCCATTACAGGTTTGTTGTATACAAAATAATTCACCACGGCACTGTCTAATGCGCTTAAATTATTATTAGCGGTTCCACGCACTATGTTATAGTCTTCATTATTAAACTGCTTATCAAAATACTTCACCATTCCGCCTTTTGCTTTGATATTATCGCCTTTGGTTACTACGTAATTGTTCACATCTTTTTGCCATAGTCTTTCATATTTTTCAGTTTCTAAAGTCATCAATGTTCTTTGTTCTCATAAGGAGCATAATTTTTCTACTTCTTGCTCGTATTCAGGTTTTAAAAGTCTAAACATAATACCATCTGTATTCACTTGTAAAAGTTCTACATAAGGCGCTATTATATAACTTAAAATAAAAATTATTAATTCACCAGTTAAGCAAATACTCATTCGCATTTTTGCGTCCCATAAGTCGTTAAATTTATATTCCATAGCGCCAAATGGTCTTACTATTAATTCTTTAATTGCGTCGCTTTTTATTCTGTCTTTTTCTCGCTTTGCTTTCTTTCTTGCTTCCAGTAATTCGCCAATCTTTGTTTCCATATCAGGCGCTCTGCGAGAACCGTATTTATATAATTTAATTAAGTGGGGATAGTTGCTTATGATATCTTTATTTATAATGTTCGCTTTTTCTTCTATGGTTATTTTTTTAGCTGCGTGTAATCCACCACTTTTAAATTCATAATCCAGCCCGCCAAAATTAAAGCTTAAATTAATCTGCTCTTTAGAATAGTTTTCGCTAAATTCAGTATAAAATTTTTGCGCTTCTAATTTTTCTATTAATCAGTAAAATTCTTTAGCATATTCTCTATAGAATTCTTTAATGTTTTCAGGCACTTCATAGTTATATTCTTTATAGAAAGGGAGCAGTTCTTTTCTTGCCTTGAAAATTATGGCGGTTAATTGCGACCCACTTTTTGATAAATTGAAAGAATTTAGGTTGTAATCGCTTATTAATTTCAGTTTAATAATAAATTGGTCTATAAATTTTATAAATAAAAAAGCGCTCGCTTTTACGTCGTGTAAATTGTATTGCTTTACGCTATTTTTTTGTTTCTCATCTAGTTCATTCTCAAAGTCAAAAGGAACGTCGCTTTCTTGTATCACCAGTCCTAAAAATGCTTCATATTTTTTAAGGCTCATTCTTCCAACGCCTACTAAATCCATAATATCGAAAGTGAAAAATGGTAATTTAGTTCTTTTAATTCTTTCTATGGTTCAGGGTTTTAAGTTTTCATTTATTATTTTGTTTGAAAGTTCAAAAGGGTTTTTGTTGTTTAAAAGTTCTTTTAAAATATAGTCGTCGTAACGTATATTGTTATATCCGCCCACAAAAGCATTTTTAAGGCGCTTTAAAAGAATATTTTTTAGTTCCATGTAATTTTGCTCCACCACTATGGTTTCGGCTGTTTTTACATTAAAAAATGTAACGCATCAATACTGCTTAAATACTTCAACATCATATATTCAAATATCTAATGGCAGTTGCTTTGCTTTTTCTAAATTTTCTTTAAACATCGTCCCTTTCTATTTTTCTTGTTATATCAAATTTATTTTTTTCTTTTCTTTAATTGCGCTAAAACGTATCTTTTCATTTTGTTTGCTATGTCTGTTTGTTCTCATGGAGTATTTTGGTTGTTAAAGTGTCCATAATTAGTAATTGCGCTAAATTTTATTTCTTGCTTATTAAATTTTTCTATAATGTCTTTTACTTTTAAAGGTGCAAATTTTCTTACTGATCTAATTAATAAATTCACAGGTACCTTGTTTGTTTTAAAGGTGTTTATATTAATAGAAAGTGGGGTTGGTTTGCCAATGGCTCATGTTAATTGAACTTCTGCTTTGTCTACTAATTGCGCTTTTACTAAATTTTTTGCTATGTATCTTGCTATATATGCGCCGCTTCTATCTACTTTTGTAAAATCTTTTCCGCTAAATGCTCCGCCCCCATGGTGCGCTATTGTTCCGTATGTATCAACCATTAATTTTCTACCGGTTACGCCTGCGTCTGCTTCTGCTCCGCCCTTGATAAATTGCCCGCTAGAATTTATTAAAATATTAAAGTCGTAATTTATGTTTGGTAAAAATACTTTTGCCGCCTTTTTTATTAATTCGCTTAATTTTGTTTTAAATTCAAATTCATCATAATTTTTAGAATGTTGAACGCTTAATATAACTGTATGAACCTTATAATTATCTTTTGTCTTTTCTAAAATAACTTGGGACTTCATATCATATCCTGCATTTAAAAGCGTTTTATTTCTTATTCTTTCTTCCACTTCTTGCAGAATTCTTGTTGCTATATTAAAGGCAATAGGTAAAAAGTTCTCACTCTCATTCGTTGCATATCCATAAACGATGCCTTGGTCTCCTGCGCCGATCTCTTGGTTTTCTTTGTCTACTGCTTGCGCTATGTCTTCGCTTTGTTCTGAAAGTTTAATATTAAAGTTATAGCATTTTTTATCTCGTAAAGGTTTGAAAACTTTATCTATAATTTCATTCTTTAAATTCCAATATAAGCTCTTTCAATATTCTTTTTTATCTAAATTTTTATTCGCTTCACTTTCTGCCTTAAATTCTCCACGCACTATAATATCGTCCCCACTTATTAGTGTTTCAATGGCTGTTCTTGCTTCTTGTTTGTTATCCGCTTTTTCTATTAAATAGTCCGCCACCACGTCGCTAATTTTGTCCGCTATTTTATCAGGGTGTCCAATCCCTACTGCTTCTGCGCTTATAAATTTTTTTGTTTTATTCATTTTTATTTTCTCTCTTTCTAATTAGTAATCTTCTAAAAACTTCTTTCCCATTCACTCTAATTTCGCCAAATTTTTTATTTAATATGTTATTTTCATCTGTTCCTAAAATGTCTCACTCGTTGTCTATATCTAATTTAAAAATTAAAGTTATTGGCACAAGGTAATATTTCGCTTTTAGTTCTTGCACGTCGCTTCAGTATTTTGAACTGCTTATATGTATAGTTTCTGCATCTACATAATGCCATTTATATTCTTGTTTTTCTCCGTCTAATTTTCTTTGTAAAACTGCTCTACCGTGTTTCTTTGGCAGGTTTGTATATCATAAAGTGGGCACGGTGCTTTTTATAGTTTTTACATTCCCAAATTCGTCTTTGTTATAGTCGTAAAAATAATGCGGTTCAGTGTATCCAAAATGATATTTTTTATCTATTAAATCCTTCATAAATAAAACGTTGGCAAAAGTTAAAAGTCCACCCAAAATTAAGAATTGTTTACCACTTGCTTGTATTATTTTTCAAAAGTCCTTAAAAATTGAAAAAGGTGGGTTGGTCACTATAATATCTGCTTGTTCGAAAAATTTAAAGTTATCTAAATTTCTAAAGTCTCCATTATTGTTTAATTCTTCTTTTTCGTATTCTTCTATGTTGTTATCGTCTCCACCTTGATAAATATAAGCAAAAGCATTCCCGCTCCTTTTCATTGAAGTTGCTATTAGTTTTTTCAGTTTTAAGCGCTTAAAATTTTTATGAAAGTATACTCAAAATTGCGATGCTCTGCTTTCAGGGTCGTCGAAGTATTCTTCTAATAAATAAAGGTCGTCCGCTGGCAAATATAACGTTTTATTTTCAAAACTTTCTTGGTGTAATTCCATCTCTTTTTCTATTAATTCATAAGGGGTGTAAAATTCGTCCGCTCTTTTTACTTTTGCTTGTTCTAATTTCACTTTATCCGCGGGTTTATTTTGCGCTTTAAATCATTCGTTGGTTATATCCATCAAGGTCTTTTTCTTTTTTGTTATCTCCATGACTTCTCCTTAAAATTAAATAAAACTATTCATATCTCAGTTCTCGTCG
This sequence comes from Mesomycoplasma molare, assembly GCF_024918955.1. Lineage (NCBI taxonomy): Bacteria > Bacillati > Mycoplasmatota > Mycoplasmoidales > Metamycoplasmataceae > Mesomycoplasma > Mesomycoplasma molare. The sequence goes on along the minus strand of NZ_CP103423.1, from coordinate 655,610 downwards.
TTTCCGTCTTTTGCTTCAGCTTCAGTTAAAGGTTCAATATATCTTGTTATGTATGTTTTACCGTCTGCGCCTGTTGTTCTTTTTATTTTTATGCTCACTGGTTTTTCGCTTAATTTTAATAACGCTATTACAAATTCCTCCTTGCTTGCATATTTCAAATTAAAACTTAATAAAAGTTTGTCCAAAAGTTTTCCGTCTAAATCTAATTTCTTTTTATGCGGGTAGTTATTGTCTATGTAATAAAGTTTGTTGGTTGTTGCTCCGCTTAATTCTTGGTTGTCTGTAATTTCTACCATAATGTCCACCACTTCATATCCTGCTTGGCTTCTTGTTAAAGAGGCGCTTTTTACTATTCCTTTATATTCTCCATCAGGTATTTTTTTATATTTCTCATCTAATTCTTTTGCTCTTTGTTCTCAGTCTTTGTTAAATGTAAACATATTTTTATTCTCCTTCTCTTTCTTTTACTAATTCTTCTAATATTGATAATCTAAGTCCGCTTTTTGCTGCTATGTTGCTTGCTGCTAAAAATTGCTTGTCTAATGTTTTAATTTCTGTTATTATGGCGTTTTTATCTATTTTGTATATTTCCGCCACTCCGTTTAATTCGCTATAAGTTCGATGCGCTTTAAAATCTATTAAATAAACATCGTTTGTTTCATCATCAAAAACTACTTGGTATTTTGTTCTTAATTTCATTCATAATCTCCTTTTTCTTTTGTTTCTTGGTTGTCTTGTATGTTAAATTCTTTTTTAAATATTTCTTGGGTGTAATCTTGGCTGTTTTTTAAGCAATCTAAAATGTTTTTTTCTATGCTATTTTCTGCCAATAGAAAGTAATAATTCACCTTGTTTTCTTGTCCTAATCTATGTATTCTTTTTAGCGACTGCTTATACATCTCGCCACTGTATGTTAAAGAAAAATAAATCTGGTTAAAAATTTTATTTTGTAATCCGTCTATGCCCCTGCTTCCGCTTGCGTATTGTATTAGAATAATAAAGCGACCATCATAATTTAAAGCATCCTTTAATTCGTTCTTTTGCCCGTTTATTTCAAAATATTTAATCTTTAATTCTTCTAATAATTTTTTAATAAAATGAAGCTCTGCTTTATAGTTGTAAAAAAGCGAAAAATTAAAGGTGCTGCTTTCTATTAAATCTTTTAGTTCGTCAAATTTAGCGTCGTCCACTTTCTTATATTCGCCACTCTCGGTTTTTATGACCCCGCTTGCTAATTGTCTTAAGTTATGAAAGTATTTTATGGTGGTATTTCCGCTTGCGCTTCACTCTTGCTCTATTAGCGCATGGTCTTTTTTAAAATTTAAATAATGCTTATTTATTTTTACTATTCTTTGGTGCGCTCTTTTCTGCGGCAGATCTACTGCTTCCTCTGTTTTTAGAAAGTGCGCTCTGCTCTTTAATAAGTCCAGTAATTTATCTACATTTTTATATCCCGTTATTATTGGTATATATTTTTTTGGTATTGTAAAAATCTTGCAAAAATGGTATTGAAAGTCACTGTATTTAAATTCATTTTCAAAAATATTTAGTAACTTCATTTGGGAGTAAAGGTTATGGTATCCAGTGCTTATCGGGTCTCCGCTTAAAAGTAATAATTTATTAATAAGGTTTGTTTTACTTAATAATATTTTTGTCAATTGCGACTTGCTGTCTTTTAAAACTTGGCTCTCGTCAACTATTAAGTTAAAAAAATATTCGATATTAAAATTTTTATTTTGCTTCAAAATACTTCTAAATCTTGCGTAACTTAAAATATAAATTTTGTTTCTTTCTTGGTTAAAGTCTAAAAATTTTTCGTTGTCTTTAGTGTTTAAAAATGCTTCTATATTTTCTAGTCCTACGTTCTCGCTTTCTTCCTTTCAGTCTAAAACTTTTTTACTGTCTACCAAAATAATGGTGTTATAGTTGTTTGTTTGCTTAATTTTTTCTAATCATTTAAGCGCCGTAAAAGTTTTACCTAGTCCCATGTCTAATGCTAATAAATAACGGTCGTATAAAAGCGCCTTATTTAATGCGTCTTGTTGGTATTTATAAAGTTGTTTCATTTTCTTTTCGCTTTTTCCTTTTATAGTATTCCATTCAAAAATTAATCTGAACCTTTCCATAGTGTTTTAAAATTTCTTTATCATTATTAATTAAATGTTTAGTTATAAAATTAAAGTTTGTATTGTCTAAAAATAAATAAATTAAGTCGTCCTTATATTTCAGCGCTTCCAAAACTTGTAACTGTTTAATGGGGTTTATTTTAAAGTCTCGCTTTAGTTCTATAGCGTATGTATTGTATTTATTAAAAACTAATATATCTGCCATGCCACTCTCTTGAAAAATGTTCCCATGGTTTTTTCTATATGATATATTATGGTGCTTTAATAAATTCTTTAGTCTTGTCTCAACTTCTTTTTCTGTAATAGTTTGCGTTATATTCACCCCCTTTTTCTGCTATTCTTATAAAATTTAAATTTTGTTTTATGTCCTTGTTTTTTAAACTATTAAAATCTTTGGCACTTGTATGTATTAAAAAAACGTTTAATGATAATAATTTCTCTATTATTGAAGCGTCTTTAATTCCATAATTTTTGGCGTCGTCTTTTATCTTGTTAAAAATAAAACTTATTAATTTCATGCTTTGCTTATAAGAAAAGTGCCCTACCATGCTTCTTTGCGTTTCTTCCTTGATGCTAAAGGCGGTTGGTTCTCTTTCATCATCATAATTACTTTCAATCATTATTGTTTTTAAATCTTTAAAATCTAAATTTTTAAATTGTCCTAAATTTATTGACCCGCAATCAGTAATATAAAGAATATTCTCTCCGTTATAGAAATCTATAAAATATCCAAAGTTTGCCTTGCTGTTATGCTCCACCTTAATGCTTGTAACTTGAAAATCTTTATTCGTTCAAATTGCTCCTGCTTTTTCTAATGGTGTTCAAAAAAATCTTGCTTTATTTAGTCAAAATCATTTATCTTTAGAGCATAGTTTTTCAAAGCTTTCTTGGGCGATATGAACCTTTGCCTTTAAATTATTTTCTAAAAACTTTTTTAAGTGTCTAGTATGGTCTACGTGCTCGTGCGATATAAAAACATAATCTACATTTAAAAGGTGTTCGTAATGCGGCGACTGTTTATTCTTTAATACGTCAAGACCTAAATCTATTATTATTCTTTTTGCTTGGTTTGTAACTATATAATAAGCGTTCCCTTTGCTGCTCGAACCGTAACTTTTTATATACATTTATCTTATGCCTTTTACAAAAGTTGCGATAACTTGCCTTGTTAATGATATTTTTTCTAATGCTTGAAAACTTTTAAAATCTAATCTTTCAGCATTATCTAATAAAATAAAACATTCGATGCCGTGCATTTTTTGAAAGAATAAAGATAATTTAATACTTGCTAAAAGTTTGGATGCTGTATTTAAAGAATTAAAGGGCACCCCGTCTCTTTCTATTTCTAAATCTCACTTGCCATTTTCCGTTTCTTTGGTCTCTATTCTAAAATTAAAATTTTGTTCCTTAAAAATCTCGTTTAGTTTTAGCGCGCTCTCTGTTTCTATTTTTTCAAATTTTGCCAATAATAACTTAAATAATAGAATTTTTTGTTGGTGCTCGTTTATCTCTCTTTTTAGTGTATTTTCTACGATAACGCTTTCTATTTTTTTATCTATTAAAAAGTTGTATTTTATCTCTGCTATTTTATGCGCTTCAGTAAAAAACTTTAGTGCATCCTTTATTTTGTCCACTAGTTTGTCGTATTTTACGACGTCGTTTGTTTCGTCTTTGATGCTGTTATAAATTTCTAAAAAGTCTGCGTTTTTAAATATTTCGTTCTCGTTTATCAGTTTTCAGATATTTTCAAAAAATTTAATCTTATTCTCTAATGCCAAAAATAAGTATCCACGCTGTTCTCTCTTGGTTGCGTTATTGAAAAAGTCGGGTGAAAAGAAAAGTGGAGCTATGTTGGTTGGTAATATTCAGTTGTTTAATTCTTTTTTATATTCTTTTAAATTAGTTTCCCCAAAGTCTATTTGGTAATTGTTTTCTTTGTCGCTTGCTCCCCTAATTGAAAAGTGTTTTAGTTTTTCCACTGCTGCTTCGCTTATTTTAAAAAGTCCTAATATTCTAAAACTTTCTCGACCATTAGATATCATATTTTTAATTAGTTTATTGTTTAAATCTTTTTTTAAATTAATAAGATAACTAATGCTTTCTAATAGCGTTGTTTTACCTGTTCCGTTTGCTTTCTCTATAATTGTCAAGTCGTTATGTTGTCTTGGGTTTTCTTTAAAGTCCATTAAAAAGTGGTTAAAACTTCTGTAACTTCATAATTCTAATTTTTCTAATCTTATTTTTTTATTCATTTTGTTTCCTTTTCTTTTATTTTGATATATCAAAGATAATCGCTATAATTAAAATATGATAAATTGAAAATTTCCTTATTCGTCTAAAGAATGACTAAAGTTGCGTGATATTCATTTAAATAAAGAGCCTTATTGTATTCAGTGCTTTAGCACTTTAAATCTCCATGTCGACCATATCGTCGAGCATCAAAATAACGAAAATCTTTTTTTAAATGAAAATAATTTAAGAACTTTATGTATTCGTTGCCACGGTTCTAAATCAGCATTTTTTAAGGCGCTAAAAAGTCAAAAGGTTAATAATTCTAAAACTGTAAAAATCTTTTTTAATTCTGCCTTTGGTTCTTCCTTGGTTTTTAATAGCGCAAAAGAGATTGTTTCACGTTTTGAAAATGTTGGCCAAAGTTATAACTTTTATTTTATTGAAAAGAATTTAGAGTTCTCTATGGTTGAAAAATTAGAGAATGTTCTTATCGCCTTTTTTATCAAAGAAAAATTTATAACGGTTAATATTGATATCTTTTCGAGCATTCCATTTTTACAATCTTTCTTATTGCGTTTAAATTCTATTTAAGGGCGTTGTGGCGCTCTTTTTTTATTTATGTATATTTTTATATCTTTTTAATTTAAAGGTCTTGTTGGTGTCTTTTTGTTTCTTTTAAATGTGTTTTAGTTTGCTAGTCCTAATTTTCTGTATTCTATATAAAATAAGTCGTTAAAAAGTTTATGTTTTAAAATTGCATAACTGCTACCTAGTCTTTGTTTTAATACTGCTAAAAATTCTTTTTGAACTTGTTTTTCTACATTGAAAAAATTAATGCTTGCTTTATTTTGTATTACATCTCCGAGCGTTCTATTGCTTCATTCATAGTCTAATTTTATCTCCACCCGCTTTAAATAATTAAGGTTGTCCGGTGCTTCTTTTTTTCTATTGATGCTTTTTTGTACTGTATAATACACGCCCTTTTCTACGGGCTGGACGTATGATATGTTATCTATATCAAAAATCTCTATTAAATTTAATAAATTTAGCTCCTTCAAAGTTTTCAAAATTTCGCTCCTTTCTGTTTGTTTTGTCTCTATAAGTTTTTAGAATTCAACCCTTCTTCTTATTGTTTTTTTATCTTTTTCTCGTATAAAATTCATTAGTTTGCTTGGTTCTTTAAAGTCTGAAACATTTATTATTTCTCGCACTTCTCTTAATGTTGATAAGTTCCAAAACTTTATAATTTCTTGTTCTTCATATATTAATTTTTCAAAATGTTCATAGTCTTTTAAAGTTGTTGCCGCTTCGCTAAATAAATCTCGTTCTTTTTGGTTTAATTTCTCTCATATATGATATTGTTCGCCGAGGTTTATTTCATAATTTGCTTCTTTTTCTTTTGTTTCTTTCACCTTAATTTCTAATTCTAAAATTTCTCTTAATACTTCTATTTTATACTTTGCGGTTTTTTCTTCTGTTTCTTGCATCATAACTTCTAAATTTAAAATTTCTTTTGATATTTCGCTTCTTTTCATTTTATGCCCTTAATTTTTATTCTTGCGCTTGTTCTTGTTCTGTTTTTAGTCTATTAGCTTCTATTTCTTGTAAAAATTTAGTAACTTGTTCAGGTGTTTTTAATTGTTGGTTCTCTATTAAATTAATTGCCACTTTTATTGTTGCGGGGTTTCATTCTCTTAATATTTGCCCATGCGTATTTAATATGTCTCTAAATTTTTCTTTATCTTTTTGCTCGCTTGCTTCATTGCTGTTTTTTATCATTCTTGCCCACACTTGCTGTAATTTTTTGCTCGCTTCTTTTCATGCTATTTCTCCACTTTCTCGTTTTTCTTTGTAATACTTCAAGTCGTAATATTCGTGCATTTGCTCTAAAATTATTTCTATTTTTTTCATTATTCAACCTTTATCTAAAAAAATTATTATTCACTTGTAACTTCAAAGTTTTTTGCTAAACTAAGTTCTTTGTTGTATTTGCCATAAAGTTCTGTAATAAATCCATTAAACTTTGGGCGTTCAAAAAATTCATTTGTTTTTTCGTTATATTCAGCAAAGGTTCAAAAACTATAATAGTAACCTTTTGTTTTTTCTACAAAATACATTAATTGTTCTATTGTTAAACTATTTTTTATTCAGGTTTCGCCTGTGTCTTCATTATGGTTAAAAAATTCATTAAATTCTTTCTCATCTGCGTTATAAAAATATGTTCACTCTTGTTCGTTTGCCATTTCGTATAATTCTCTTTTTAAAGTTTCTAATTCATTTTCATTTTTATAAAAGTTGTTGTAATTTGTTAAATCTATTGTTTTCATTTTTATATCCTTTATTTTCATTTATTTTTTTATCTTCTAAATTCTCTATTCATATCTTTCAAAAGCGCGAAAACTTCTCTAGGTGTTGTTATTTCTGTTGCTTCGATATTGTCAATTGCGCTTTCTATTAATTCGGGTGTTCAGTTATATGTAACATCAAAAAGTCTGTTTATTTGTTTAGTAAATTTTGATTTGTTTTCTTGGTCTATTTTTAGTGCTTCCGCTTCTATTAGCTTCATTTCGCTTTTTAGCTCTTTAGTAATTCTATTTTGCTCTTTGATGCTTAATTGATTTCATTTTGTTAATTTTAATGTTTCTAATCTTTTTAATTCTCTAACTATTAATTCCAGTTTTTTCATTTTTTTACCTTTGCGCTATAATTTTCATTTATTTTTGTAAGTTTCTTTGCATTTCTCGGTTTTTGTTGTAATATAATAGTAATAATATTTTAATATTATTAGAAAAAGATATTTAATTAAAAAAGGATAGGTATGAAATTTAGCAAAAAACTATTATTGGGACTAGGAAGTTCTTTAACAGGATTAGCTTCAATAGCTACAGTTATTTCATGTGCTCAAGATTCTGTAACAGATTATTCTGGAATTAAGGCTTATGTGTCTACAAGAGATACAGAAGTTAAACAAGCAGTTGAGAAAAAAGAAATTCAAGATTTAAAAATTACTTTATTAACTGCTGGTGGTAATGTAAATGATAAATCATTTAATCAATCATTATGAGAAGCTATATCTCAACATTCATCACAAGCAGATAGAAAAGATAATAAATATATTTTAGGAAATTCATCCAAATTAGAAGATAGCTACAATGCTTTAATGTCACAAGATTCTAATGTTTGAGTTTTAACAGGTTTCCAACACGGAGATCAATTTGCTCCATGATATGCTAAAAACAAAGAAAACTTCGATAAAAAAGGAATTATTGTTATTGCTATAGACTGAGATGCAGAAGATTCAAAAGTTCCTGCGGGTAAATTTATTTCATTAAATTACAATACAGATGAAGCAGGATGAATAGCTGGTTATGCTATTGCTGATTATTTAGCAACAAAAGAAACTAATGATGAAAATAGAAAAGTTGTTACATTTGCTGGAGGAGCTGGAGCTGGGGTAACTGATTTTATAGCAGGATACTTATCAGGTATTAAAAAATACAATTCTGAAAATTCTAAAGTAACAAAATTACATACAGATAATTTAGAATTAAATGCAGGATTTGTTTCTTCAGATTCTAAGTCAGACGCAATAGTAAATGGAGTTGTAGCCACAGGTGCTAAAGTTATTTTACCAGTTGCAGGGAGTTTAACAAGTAACACATTAAATCATATTAAAACTGCAAATAAATCACAATTAATAATCGGTGTTGATACTGACCAATCAAAAGCTTTTGAGAAAGATAAAAATCTTTTCTTTACTTCTATTGAGAAAAGATTAGGAAATACTTTATATAGAGTAATTACAGATTTATTTGTTAAAAAAGGAAATAAATCAGATATTATTTCTGGGTTTGAGTTTGGAAAAACAAATGCTCATCTAAAATTAGGATATCATGATGGATTTGTTGGAGTTTCTCCTTCTTCTATTGAGGATAAAGTGGCGGCTGATGCTTCTCTTAAAAAAGCAGAAGATAAATTTAAAGAATTAGTTACTGTAGAAAACAAATCAAATGTTAAAACCATTTTGGAAATACCTTCTTTAAGTGCTTTAGGGGAAGGTAATAAAGAAAAATTAGAAAATATTGTAAAAGAAATTAATAAACAAACAGGAAAAACCACTTCTTCTTCAACTGAAGCCACAACATCAACCAGCGAATCATCAGAAAGCAGAAGTTAATAAAAAAATATTTGATTAAAAAATAACTCATAAGGTTATTTTTTAATTATTTATATTTAGTGTAATTGAAAAGAGAAACATGGAAAATATAAAAACAAAAGAAAATGCTATAGAGTTTATTAATATTACAAAGCAATTTGGATCAATAATAGCTAATAAAAATATTAATATAACTATTAAAAAAGGTACTGTTCATGCTTTAATTGGTGAAAATGGTGCTGGAAAAAGTACTTTAATGTCTATACTTTTTGGTTTATATACTCCTACAAGTGGCCAGATCAAAATCAACGGACATAGTATGTATATAAAAGATCCTAATCAGGCTACAGACTTAGGGATTGGTATGGTTCATCAACATTTTAAATTGGTTGATGCTTATACAAACTTAGAAAATATTATTTTAGGTAGTGAATTTACTCATAAAGGATTTTTAGATAAAAAAATAGCTAGACAAAAAATTGAAACAATACAAAAAAAATATAATTTAAATTTTGATTTAAATCAAAAAACAGGTGATGCTACGGTTTCTACTCAGCAAAAAGTTGAAATAATGAAAATGCTTTATAGAGATGCGGAAATTTTAGTTTTTGATGAACCTACAGCTGTTTTAAATCCTCAAGAAATTGATGGTTTATTAGAAACTATGAAAATATTTAGAGAAAGTGGAAAAACGATAATTTTTATTTCTCATAAGCTAAATGAAGTTAAATCTGTTTCTGATGAAGCAACTGTTATTAGACATGGTGAAGTGGTAGGACATTTCGATTCTTTAGAAAATGTATCCATTAGTGAAATATCAGAAGCTATGGTTGGTAAAAAAGTTGTGATGCCAAAAAATTCTTTTGAAAACAATTTAGAAGAAGAAAAAGGAATTGAGTTTCAAAACGTTTCCGCTAAACATTTAAAAGGAATTCAAGACGTTTCTTTTACTATAAATCGTGGCGAAATTTTGGCTATTGCTGGAGTTGAAGGAAATGGTCAAGAAGAAATAGAGTTTGTAGCTTCTGGTTTATTAAAACCTACAAATGGTAAAGTTATATTTTATAAAAAAGATAATGAAGGAAATATTACAGAAAAAGATATTACAAAATTATCTGTTCATAAAAAGAAAAAAGAAGGAATTTCTTATATTCCAGGAGATAGACATAAATATGGTCTAGTATTAGATTTTAATATATCTGAAAACTCAATTATCAGAAGATTAGATGATAAAACGTTTAATAAATTTAGTGTACTATCTACAAAAGAAATAAATAAATTTTACAAAGAAATTGAAGAAAAATATGATGTTCGTGGTGGTAGAGATGGAAAATCTAAAGCCAGATCTTTATCAGGTGGAAATCAACAAAAAGCTATTGTTGGAAGGGAAATGCTAACTGAACATGATTTTATAATTATTGTTCAACCAACAAGGGGGCTTGATGTTGGAGCTATCAACATAATTCATAACAAAATATTAGAAGAGAAAAAAGCAGGAAAAATTATTCTATTAATTTCCTATGAATTAGATGAAATATTCGCATTAGCTGATTCTGTTGTTGTTATTAACAAAGGACAGATTTCAGAAAAAAGAGATGTTAAAAATATAACAAGAAACGAAATTGGACTATTAATGGCAGGAGTAAAACATGAATAAAATAAAAACAAATATTTCTATGTTTAAAAAATTTTCTAATTTCTTTTTTGAAGAAGAAAATGTATCAGCTAGAAAAAAAATATTTAGTTCACTTTGAGCTTTAGTTATCGGAATTTTAATAGCTTCTATTTTTATTTCTTCATTGGGATCTAACCCTTTTCAAGTCTATTCTGAAATAGTTAGATCTTCTTTAAGTCAATATTTCGTATATAAATTTTTAATTATAATATCTGTATTTATTTTTAGTTCGGTCGCTGTTGGTGTCGGATTTAAATCATCTATGTTTAACATTGGTATACCTGGTCAAATGATGGCATCGGGTATAGTTTCCATTGTTGTCATGAGTTATTTAGGGACAATTACAAAAAATACCATAGAAGTTACTGCTATATCTATGCTAGTAGGATTTCTAGCAGGAATTTTATCAGCTTTATTAGTTGGTTTAATAGCAGGGTTATTAAAAGCTTATTTTAATATTAACGAAGTTATTACAACAATCCTTTTAAATTGAATAGTTTTTTATATTTCTAAACAATTATTAAACGGAACAAATGGATATAGATTTGAAACACCTAGTGGTAGTGTCGATAGACCAACAACAAAACAAATTGTTTTTTCAAATAGTTTTTTTACAACAACAGGATTTGCAATTTTAATAGTTGTAATGGCTATAATTTTTGCCGTTTTAGTTTGATTTATTATTAAAAAAACATCAATTGGTTATAAAATTAAAATGACCGGATTTAATAAAAATGCTTCTAAATATTCTGGAACAAACGAAAAAACATTAATTATTTCTATTATGGCTATTTCAGGATTATTAGCTGGAATAGCAGGATTTTTATGATATACATATTCACAAAATAAAATGTCAATAGATATATCTCCAGAACCAATTGGTTTTGATTCTATTGCAATTTCTTTACTTGCTTTTAACTCTCCGATTGGAATAATATTTACGTCAATTTTTTATGCTTTTCTAACAACAGGGTCAAACACTTTACAACTTATTAACCCTAAGCTAGATGCGCAAGCTGTACAAATGATTTCGGGTATTATTATTTACTTAGCAGCTATTTCAGTTGTATTTACGAAAATAAGACCTATTCAAAAAGCATTTAAAGTATACTTTTTATATAAAAGTAAAATATTTTTCAGAGAAACAAAAGAAATTGAAGGATATTTAAAAACTAGAAAAAACATTGTGAAATTAATTAAGACTACAAAAGATGAAGCTCAAAAGGTTTTATGAAAAGAAAGATTAGTAGTTTTAGATAAACATATTAAACATTTAAAAGAAAAACATTTTAACAAAGAGGCTCTTTTAGAAAAAGAACAAAAAAATTATAAAAATCATCTTAATGATTTTATAACTAATTATCAATTTAACGAAAATTTAAATAAAACTAATGATATTAAATATTTAGAAAAAATATTATTAATAAATACTCAATTTATTAATAAATTACAACTTCTTTCTAAAGAACATAAAGTAAGTATTTTTAAAGCATATTGAATTAGCAAAAAAATAATGGCTAAAAATAATAAACTTTCTATAAAAGTTATTAAACTATCCAATAAAGAAAACGAACCATTATGAAAAGAATTAAAAGAATCTTTAAAAGCAGACTTTTTCAAAAAATCTTTAAATAATAAAGAAATGACAGATGAACAAAAAGTTGAATTATTTAAAGAAATATCAGATAAAAGAAGAGAAGTTAATAAACAATTATCTGAAAGTGGATTTTATGATCTTAAAGTTTGAAAAGATCAATATAAAGCAAATAAAATTGAATTAAAATCAAACTATAATAAAGAAAAAGAAATGATAGTATCAAATATTAAAAAAGACTATCAATGATTAAAAATGGAGGTAAATTAATATGCAAATTTTTATTGGAATATTAATGCTTTCAATTATTTCTTTCATAATTCTTTCTTTTGCAGCTCTTTCTGGTATGTTTAGCGAAAGAGTAGGAATAGTTAATATCGGAATAGAAGGGATGATAATCATTGGTGCTACATTCTATGGACTTTTTAATCATTTATTAAAAATAAAAAGCCCTTGAATGCAAATACCTTTATTTATAATATCAGCCTCAATCACTGGTTTATTTTCTATGTTACATGGTTTTGTAACTATAAAGTTAAAAGGAGATCACATCATTTCTGGGGTTGCAATTAATTTACTAGCTCCAGCTATTAGTATTTTCTTATTAAAATTATTAGGTGATGGAAATAGATTCAATAAATATACAAATGAATTGTCATTATCTCAAAATTTTAACAGTGATTTATTAAACTTAGTATCATTAAAAAGTCTTTTCATCATAATTGCATTTGTTGCAATAATAATTCTTTTATATAAAACTAAATGAGGATTAAGATTAAAATCAATAGGTGAAAATCCACAAGCTGCTGACGTTGCTGGGATTAATGTTAATTCTTACAAATGACAAGGAGTTATTATTTCTGGAATACTAGCAGGAATAGCTGGTGGTATATTCTATCAATGAAAAGGATTAGTATTTGGAGGTTCAGCAGAAGGATTTGGATTCTTAGCATTAACCATTTTAATTATGGGACAATGAAAACCACAATGAATATTAATAATTGGTTTTGTGTTTTCTGCGATTTACGGATCCGCTTTATATTTACAAGGAACACAAGAAGCGGCATTACATTCAATTAAAACATATGGTGATTTATTAATAGCAGTTCCTTTTGTATTTACAATATTTATTTTAATTTTTACTTCTAAAAAATCAATTGCTCCAGCCGCGGTTGGGCAACCTTATGATAAATCCAAACGTTAATTTCAAGCACTAAATAGTGCTTGTTTTTTGTTATTTTTTATAAGAAAAATAAAATAAATGATAAAATTCGTAATTATGAAAAAAAAGATATTTTATTTTAATATTCTACTGAATTCATTTTTTACACCTTTAAGTTTAATATCATGTAATAATCAAGTTGGTGATAAAAAAATAGAAAATAATAATTTAAATAATAAAAATAATAGCGATTCAGATAATGTTAATACTTCAGAGAATAAACTAGAAACTAATGATTTTAAATCTTTAGAAAATTTTGATACTAAACTTGAAGTTGTTGATTTTTATAAAGATCATGACGCTTTATCTTTTTATGAAAAAATAAAGAATAATCAAAATACATTAATTGGATTTATTAAGATTAAACCAAGTATTTGAGAAGAGTTTGAAATTCAAGCGAGTTTTGATGATGATTTTAATAATATTGATAATAAAAATGGATTAATAAAAAATATTAAATTAGTTTTTGTCAAAAATAATAAAAATAAAGTATTTAAAATTACTTTATCAGGATTTCTTGTCAAAGACAAAGAAAATATTGATGAAAGAGACAATCTTTTAATTCAAAAAAACATAAAAGAAAGTAATATTAGCAAACTTTTCCCTTCTTTTGTAGCAAGTATGTTGGTTTTTAATTCGAATTCTAGTTTATTTACTGATCTACAAAATAGAAGTCAGGATGAAAATGAGACTATTATAAACTATGATAATTTGATAAATAGAGAATTTTTAGAAGAACTTTTTAGACCTAATTCTGGGATTAATTTAACCCCTTTAATTTTAAGAAATTTCTTTTTCGAAAGAACTGATAAAGAATTAAGTGATGATGAACTTAAATTCAATTATAAAATAAGTGGTGCTAAAGCTAATGATTTAGAGGGTACATTAAGTATTGAAGTTTCCATTTTTAGATTATCAGATCAAGAAAAAGGAATAAATGATGAAAAAAGAAAAGTTTTTAATTTTTCAGGTTTTAAAAAATTTAAAAGAGATGAAAATCAAAAAATATTACCTACAATAATTGATTTTTATATGCTTTTAATAGAAAAAAAAGAAGCTATTAAAAAAATAAGAATAAAAGATGTATTAGAATCAGAAATTAACAAATTAGCATCTAATGAAGAAAAATTTGAAGTTACAGATAAAATAATTAGAGAAAAGATTAATATTTTAAAGAATGCAATTTTTAATAAATTATTAGTAAATATTTTTTCTGGTGAAAATGATGAAGTATATAATTGAATTGATAACGATACAAGAATAAGTAAATTGATAGGTAGAAAAGACAAGCAAAGTATTTATCCTTTTGTAACAACATTAAGTTCTAATTTAATAAAAAACATTCGTTTCTATATATCAAAAAAAGACAATAGTGATGAAAATGAACTTATTGTAGATGTGGATTTTTCTTTCCTCCCTTATGTTTCTTCTACAATTAGTGATTTTACCTCTTCTCATTCTTCTGCTGAAGAAATAGAATGAACTAAAGAGTTTATAAGAGTAAAAATTAATGATTTATAATAAAAATAATAAAAAAGTTTTTTTAGAAGAAAAAACAATAAAAAGATATAAAAAAGACTTTGATAATGTAAAGTTGTGGAATTCCGAGAAAAGTTTAATTAATAAATATTTTGTAAATAAAGATGGACAAATTTTAGATTTAGGTTGTGGCCTAGGAAGAACCACATTCGGAATTTTTGAACTAGGATATAAAAACATTGTAGGTGTTGATATTTCTTTTAGAATGATTGAAGAAGCAAAAAAAATAAATTTAAATTTAAATAAAAATATACTTTTTCAAGTAGGAGATGCGACAGAATTACCATTTAAAGATAAAAGCTTTGATTATATTCTTTTTTCCTTTAATGGCTGAACAGGGATTCCATCAGAAAAATTTCGCTTAAAAGCTTTAGAAGAAATTTTTAGGTTATTAAAAGAAGATGGTATTTTTATTTTTACAGCACATGATCGTGAAGAAATTGAATATTTAAAATATTATAAAAATAGTTTAGAAAAATGTTCTAGTGAATTTATTTTTGAAAAGTATGGTGATTTTATTTTTGTAAATGAAGATTATGTCTGCGATTTTTTACATTTATATTCTAAAGAAGAATTAGTGACAATTCTAACAAGTAAAAATTTTAAAATATTAGATATAGTAAATAGAGATAAAAACTTCCAAGAAAATAAACTAGTAAAAGAAATATCAGATAACACTACTTTTTGAATTGTTAAAAAGTAGTTTTTTATATAAAATTAAAAAAAAGAAATAAAAAAATGGCGATCCCGAGAGGATTCGAACCTCTGACAACAAGCTTAGAAGGCTTGTGCTCTATCCAGCTGAGCTACGGAACCATACCGGAATATATTTTACCATATTTTTAATATTTATCATGAATTCTTTTTAAATTTATTTCCGCCTTTTTAAAATATGCATCAGTTAGTTGATTTTCGTTTATTTCAAGAATGTCTAAAAAACCTAAAATTAAGGAATACAATTTTTTTAAACTCTCTTTATTAAAATGTTTTTGAAATATTATAGAAGATTGAAAAACTTCTTGTAGTTGTAAATTAATATCTTTAGAAAAAACTTGTGGTTCAATTAAAGGTTCTAAATTTAAAAAATTAGCGCAAGAACTAAGAAAATGTATAATATCAGCTCACTCTTCCAATAATTTGTTTTTATCTATATTTTTATTGTTTTTTCAAAATTTAAATGATTGTAATTCATTTGCAAATTCAGCAATTTCAACAATTATTGCTAAAGAAATTTGTAATTTTCAGTCGAATTTGTCTTTTGACATTTTTCTTTCAATTCTAGCGTCTTCAAATTTTTTATCCAGTTCTTTTTGGAATTCAAATATTTTTACAAAATTCATATTTTTATTATACATTTTATTTTATTTTTTAAAAAAATAATGTAAAATATTTTTGTTAAAGTGATTAAAAAATAATTTTTAAAAAAATAAAAAAAATATTTTGTTTTTTTAAAAAAAATATTATAATTATTTAGTTACATTAAGCACTCGCTCGAGTGGCGGAATAGGTAGACGCAAGGGACTTAAAATCCCTCGGTAGCAATACCGTGCTGGTTCAAGTCCAGTCTCGAGCACCAGTATGCGCCCTTAGCTCAGAAGGTAGAGCAAATGGCTTTTAACCATTGGGTCAGAGGTTCGAATCCTCTAGGGCGTACCATTTCAAGAAATTGTCCAAAATACCCTTATGGGTATTTTTTTATTTTAATTGCTAATAATATTATTGATTATAGATTTGTTATAACAAAAAATATATACAGACTTTTCTTTTTTGAGAAAAAAGATTTTTTTTGTGGTAAATTATTATATAGAAAAGAGAGGTTTTGAATGTATAAATATAAAGGAAATTATGAAGATGTTTTTAAAAATGTAGACAGATTAGATTATAAACTAGCTAATAAAATTAGTAATTTAGGAATTAGCAAAAAAAATAATTTTTTTTACTTTAGATTTTGAATTCCAGATGTTGAAGAAGTTTATATAGATATTTTTGCCAAAGATGATAAAATGCAAAGACTAGCAACATATAGTTTTAAGCAATATAATGATTTATGAACAGTAAAAGTTTCTGAAATTTATGAAGGTTACTATTATTTATTTAAGGTAAAGAGAAAGAAAAATTTCCCTTTTGAATATGTTATAGATCCATATTCAAAAGCTTTTGCGCCATTTGATTGAGAAGGAAAAACTAATAAAATCCCTTTATCTGTTATTGTAGACTGAGAAAAAATATTAACAAAAGATATTCCTAATATCCCTTTAAAAAGTAAATGAGATAATGGAGTTGATCCTTTGATATATGAATTACATATCAGAGATTTTACTTCTTTATTAGATCAAAAAAACTTCCAAAACAGATTAGGAACATTTAATGCGGCACTAGAAAACAATATTTTTAAATACTTAAAAGATTTAAATATTACTCATTTACAATTATTACCAATTCAATCTATTTATACTTTAAATGATAAAAAATTAAAAATTTTAAATAAAGGTCAAGGTTCAGGGTGAACCACTAATTATAATTGAGGCTATGACCCTCTAAACTATTTTTCAATTGCTGGATGATATTCATCCGATCCTACAGAAGGAAGTATTAGAATTAGAGAATTTAAAAATTTTGTAAATGAAGCTCATAAAAATGGCATAGGTATCATTATGGATGTTGTGTTTAACCACATGATGACTAATCAACTATTTGAATCTATAGCGCCTAATTATTATTTTAGAAATAATAGTGAAATAACTCCAGTTTCCGATCCTGCTATTAATTCTGAAGCTAGAATGGTAAGAAAAATGATAATTGATTCTTTAGTTTATTTTGCAAAATATTTTGGAGTAGATGGTTTTAGATTTGATTTGTCCACATTCACCGATAAAGACACCTTATTATTGGCGCACAAAGAATTGAAAAAGATAAATAAAAATATTATTTTACATGGTGAAGCATGACCTTTTAGTGATTTAGATTTTGAAAATTCTTTTACTAAAGGAACAAATGATAATGATATAAAATTTGCTTATTTTAATGATACTATTAGAAATTCTATTAAAGGTTCTGATAGTATTGAAGAAAATCAAAAAGGGTTAATTCAAGGTAATTATGACAATTATGGAGATTTTTTAGTATCTATAGTTGGAAATGTGAAAGAATATAATTACCCAACAAGTGATTTCATTAAAATAAATAATTACAATGTTTTTGCTAATGAACCAAATATTTCATTACAATATGCAGCCTGTCATGATGGTTTTACTTTATGAGATAAAATAGCAGTTACTTCAGAAGAAAAATTTGAAGAAAATATCGCTTTAAATAACCAAGCTTTAATGATGCAAATAACTTCCCAAGGAAGACAATTAATTTTAGCTGGTACAGAATTATTACAAACAAAACCAACAGATTTAAGTGGTCAACATGATAATAGGTTTTTAAATATATTAAATGAGGAAAACAATTTAAGTATTGATAAAAATGAATCAGTTGTAGACAATTCTTATAAAACTACAGATTATACTAATGGAATGAAATGAAATCATTTATCAAATGATGAAATAAAAAATAAAGTTTTCGAGTTTACTAAAAAACTTTTTAAGTTTAGAAATTCTACAAACTTTTTCAGACTAAAGACAACAAAAGAAATAAATAAAAAAGTTAAATTCATATCGATTAAAAGTAATTTTGTAGTTTATTCTATAATTGATAAAAACGATAAAATTTACGTTGCACATAATTTTAATAATTTTGCAGTCAATGATTTTGACTATAAAAATCTAAAAATAAAAATAAGTTCTAGAGCTATAACAAAAGAAGAAATCAAAGAACAAATAATACCAGCACATACATCAATAATTTTTTTAGAAAAATAATTTA
Organism: Mesomycoplasma molare; assembly: GCF_024918955.1. Classification (NCBI taxonomy): domain Bacteria; kingdom Bacillati; phylum Mycoplasmatota; order Mycoplasmoidales; family Metamycoplasmataceae; genus Mesomycoplasma; species Mesomycoplasma molare. Next base: position 637,196 of record NZ_CP103423.1, on the reverse strand, counting down.
ATAAGAAGTTGCCTTGGCAACTTTTTTCTACGCTTTTTTAGAATATTGATAAAACAACACATTTTAAGGCAGTCAAGTAAAAATATGTTATAACAAATGATAAGCATAGCATTTTCGTTTTTTTCACTATTTTTATAAAAAAAATTTTTTTTTGCATTAAAATATATTCATAAAAATGAATATTAATATTAATGATATTGAGGTTATAATGAAAGAAAATATACTAAATTGAGCAAATAAAGTTATATATCAAATTTTCCCAAGATCTTTTAAAGATTCTAATAATGACGGGAACGGAGATCTTAGAGGGATAATTTCTAAATTAGATTATTTAGAAAATCTAGGAATTGATGCAATTTGATTATGTCCTGTATATGAAACGGAATTTGCTGATGCTGGATATGATGTATTAGATTATAAAAAAATATGATCCACCTTTGGAACAATAGAAGATTTTAAATTTTTAGTAGAAGAAGCGAAAAAAAGAAATATAGAAATTATAATGGACATTGTTTTAAATCATACTTCTAATAAACATCAATGATTTTTAAAAGCAATTGAATCTGAAAAAAATAAAGAACATAATTATTATATTTGAACAGATAAACCAGGAGATGAAGAATCTATTTTTGGTGGAAGTGCTTGAGAATATGTGCCTTCATTAAATAAATACTATTTCCACTTGTTTGCTAAAGAACAAGTTGATTTAAATTGAGAATCTGATTTTACAATTGACGCAATGGTTGATGTAATAGATTTTTGATATAACCTTGGAGTAAGAGGTTTTAGACTAGATGCTATACAACACGTACACAAAGAAACAAATAATGGAAACTTTTCTCATTCATTTGGTTCTAAAATGGTTGAGTATCTTCAAAAATTTGAAAACAAAATTTACGAAACTAAAAAAGATGTATTTTTTATTGGTGAAGCTTCAGGAATTCAACCAAATACAGTGTTAAAATATGCTCAAGGAAAAGATAAAATCGCAGATAATTTTTATAATTTTGGTTCTTGATGAATTGGTTGAGGAAAAGAAACAGGAAGAAATGGTTATGATGCAAATTGAAAAATTAGTGACTTTGCAAATCCGGCTATTTTAGAATACCAAAACAATAAAGAAATTAAAAATTATATGATTACGAACTTTATGTCATCCCATGATACAGCTAGATCAATTTCTAGATGAGGAGATGAAAAATTATTTTGAGAAGAATCAGCAAAATCATTAGCTTTATATCAATTTAGTCTTAAAGGAATTCAAACAGTTCTATATGGAGAGGAAATAGGTTTAAAAAATCCAATTTTCCACTCTAGAAAAGATTTTAGAGATGTAGATGCTTTAAATGCTTATAGAATTTTTGTGGATGAAAAGAAAAAATATACTGAACAAGAAATGACAAGATTCCATAATATTAATAGTAGAGATAACTCTAGAATTCCTATGGTTTGAAATAAAAAAGAAAACTTCGGTTTTAATGAAGGTAAAAAAACTTGAATTAAAAAATCTGGATATTATTTAAATTCTTCTGTTGAAGAACAAGAAAGAAAAGAAGATTCTATATTGAACTTTTATAAAAATATAATTAAATTAAGAAAAAAATTCTCTTCAGTTTTAATTGATGGAGAAGCACAGATGGAATTATTAGAAAACGAAGTTATAAAAGTTACTAGATTTAGTAATGATCAAAAAATAGTTTCATTAATAAATCTTACTAATAAAGAAAAAACAATAGATTCATTTAATAATAGAGAAATTTTACTTAATACTTACTCTGATAAGAAAGGAATTGAAAACATTTTAAGACCTTATCAGTCTATAATGTTTTTAGAAAAATAAAATGGCAAAATTATTTTACGATACTAAAAATTTAGTTATCACACAAAAAGGATTTGATCCTTTATTAACAAAGAAAACAGAGTCTATTTTTGCTCAAGGTAATGGTTACTTAGGGATAAGAGCAGTAGATGAAGAAAGAAGTTATTTTAACAAAGAAGATTTTTTTGTTAACGGTATTTTTAACAAAGGTGATTCTACTGAAGTTTCCGAAATAGCAAATTTAGCAGATTTAATCCAAACATCGATATTTATTGATAATGAAATTTTCATGCTTAACAAAAGAATGAATTATAAAAAATCATTAGATTTAAAAAACGGTTTATTAACTAGAGAAATTTCTTTTTCTAAAAACAATAAGAAATTCGTTTTAGTATTTAAACGTTTAGTTTCTCAAAAAAATAAGAATATTTACGCTCAAACAATTGAGTTAAAACAAATTTCTGGTGATAAAACTAATGTTAAAATTATTCCGTTAATTAATGGTCAGACAACAAATCATGGAATTCAACATTTTGATGAAGGTAAAAAATTATTAGTTGGAAAATCTTTACTACAATATCAAGAACAAACTAATGAATCAAAAAGATGAGTAATTCATAACATGAAAATTAATGCTTATTCTGGTGATAAATTATTAGAAAGTGGTAATGATGATTATGTTTTAAAAATGGCTAGAAGACAAGTAGGTTATGAAATTAAAACAGAAGTTTCTACAAAAAAATCATTGAAATTAGAAAAAATAATGTCTGTGTCTACAACTGTAGATAGTGATGAACTACTTTCTTTCGAACAAGTAAAAGAAAATGCAGATAAACTAGCAAAGAAAATTGAAAAAATTGATTTTAAAGAAATCGAAAAACAAAACTCATTAGATTACTCTAAAATTTACGATCAATTTGAAGTTAAAATTGAAGGTGGAATTGATGCAAAATATGATGCACTAGCATTAAAATTCGGAATTTATCATATGAATTCCTTTGTTCCGACACACTCATCTAATATGTCCGTAGGGGCAAAAGGCCTTTCTGGAGAAGGATATCAAGGACACTGTTATTGAGATACAGAATTTTTTATCGTACCAAATTATTTATTTACAAAACCAAATGTTGCTAGAAATCTTTTAGAATATCGTTATAAAGGAATAGAAGGAGCTAGAAAAAAAGCAGCTGAAAAAAACATGATTGGTGCACAATTTCCATGAGAAATGGCTTGACCTACAGAAGGAGAAGTTACTCCTTACTGAGGTCAACCGGATGTGGTTACTGGAAAACAAGTTCCTATTGCTTCTAGAGAACAAGAAATTCACGTTCCAGGAGATGTTGCGTTTGCTGTAGATCAATATTACCAAGTTACTAAAGATTTAGATTTTATGGAACAAATGGGTTATGAAATGATTATAGATACTGCTATTTTCTGAACTTCTCGTGTTGAGAAAAAAGGAAAAGAATATCATATAAGTGACGTTATGGGACCTAATGAATATAAAGGTAATATAACAAATAATAACTTTATTAACTTAATTGCAAAAAGAAACTTAGAATTAGCAATTAACTATATTAATGAATTATCACAAGAGTCAAAAGGAAAAGAAATTTTAGAAAAAATCGCATCAAAATTACCTTATAAATGAAACTTAGATTTAATGAAAGAGGTAAGGGATAATTTAGTTCAACAATTACCTGATAAAAACAATATTATTTCTGAAAATGATGAATTTAGAAAATTACCTTTAATAGATGTTACACCTTTCCAATTATTAGGTGATGCAGGTAAAAAATTATTTAATACTACAGAAGGTCATAAAAGATTAGGATCACAATTAGTAAAACAAGCTGATGTTGTTCTTTCAACATTTGTTTTAGGTGAGCTTTTCTCTAAAGAAGTAGCAGCAGCTAATTTTGATTATTATGAACCTATCACAACACACGATTCTTCTTTAAGTCCCACAACATATGCTATTAAAGCGGTTGATTTAAGAAAAATGGATATTGCATATAAATTATTTAAATACTCTTTAAATATTGACATGGGACCAAATTTCCATTCAGCAGATGCAGGAATTCATGCAGGATCTTTAGCGGCTATTTGACAAAGTATAGTTTATGGTTATGGTGGATTTAGATTTTTAGATAAAAAAACTTTCATTTCTCCAATTCTTCCAAAAGAGTGAAAAAGATTATCTTATTCTATAACTGTTAAAGGAACTAAATTAAAAGTTGTTGTTAACCAAAAAACATTTACAATTGAAAAATTATCAGGTAATAACATTGAGGTTTTTGTAAATGAAGTTCCAACATTAATTACAAGCAAAAAATCTAAATTTGAGGTTGTAGAAAAATGATAAAAGGATTAGTATTTGATTTAGATGGAGTAATAACAGAAACTGCATCATTACACTACAAATCTTGAAAAAAAGAAGTAGCTAAAATTGGCTTAGACTTCACAGAAGAACAAAATAGTGCTTTAAAAGGTTTAAATAGAATTGATACATTGAAAGCTATTTTAAAATTATTCAATGTAAATTTAAGTGAAGAAAAAATTTTAGAAATGGCTGACAATAAAAATAAATACTACAAATCATTATTAGAAACAGATATTGATAGTAAAGATATTTTGCCTAATATTAAAGAATTTTTAGATCATGCTAAAAAACATAATTTAAAATTAGCTATTGCTTCTAGTTCTTTTAACGCTCCTTTAATTTTAAAAAAAATAGGTCTATATGATTATTTTGATTTTATAGTTGATCCAGCTACTGTTAAAAAAGGTAAACCTAATCCTGAAATATTTTTAAAAGCAACTGAAGGGTTAAAGTTAAAACCAGAAGAAGTTATTGGTTTTGAAGATGCAATTGCTGGAGTAAAAGGTTTAAAAGAAGCTAATATTAAAACTGTAGCTATAACTCACAATGAAAAAGAAAACTGAGAAATAGCGGATCTTATATTAACTTCAACAAAAGAATTAAAACTAAAAAAATTATTGGATTTATTTAACTAAAGGCTTATAGCCTTTTTTTATTATTGGTATATTTATATAGTTATTTTTAAATTCTAAATATTATTATTTTGTTCTATGAACTTTTTATTAATATGCTAATATTTTATTGGGGGTTTTCTTCACCCCCGCATTTCGTTCGTTTTTGGATGCGCTTTTTTTAGTGCATAATAAATTTTGGTATAATTACATTTATTAGAAAAAAAGTTTTTAAATAAATTTTTAGCGTCTGTTTATTTATATAGTTTTATAGATAAGCAATATTATTAAATATATAACATTAATTTAGCGCCTTTGGGCGCTTTTCTTTTAAAATATTCTATCGCTTATTTATGTGCCTTAAAATACTCTTTTTATGTGCTTCAGTGTATTAAATAATAAATTAATAGAATAATAAAAAGTCCGCGTTCTTGCGGACTTATCTTTTCTGCTCTTTTTTAGATTGTAATATGGAAAAAGCGTTGCTTTTGTTGTTGTTGGTCTTTTATTTTGTTATGTATCTTTTGGTGCTAAAGCGCTTTTTTATATTTTTATAAAAATTAAAAATAATAAAGACATCGTTATCTATTTTATTAATTTATTAAATTATAGTAAGTAAATTAATTGCTTTCGCCTTGAAAGTTAAAGTTTGCTTATTTTAATTCTTGCATTCAAGTTGGTGATTGATTTGTGTTGTGGCTGTAATGTTATAAAAATATTTTTAAAATGATAAATAAATTCTTAAAAGAATAATATAAAAGAATAATATTTAATATTTATTATAAAAGTTCATAAAAAAAGTAAAAAAATGAAAAAATTATAATAAAATATATCATGGATAATTTAAAAGAATTAGGAGTTTTATGAAATATTCTCAAAGTATTTGTGCAATTAATAGTTATACTTCATTAGAAACAATTGATGAGTTAGTAAAGAACGGAATGAAACATATTCATGTTGATTTTATGGATAGTTTTTATGTACCTAATTTTGGTGTTTCTTTTGAAGCTGCTGAATTTTTAATTAAACGATACCCAAATGTTAATTTTGATGCACACTTAATGGTTAAAAATCCTTTAAGATTAATAGAAAGATTGGTTCAAGTTGGTTTTGAAACAATTTTTTTACCTGCAAAAGAAATAAATAAAGAAGAATTTGATAAAATTTCTCAAAATTATCCAAACGTTTTTTTCGGTATTATGCTTGAAGCTAATAACGATCCAAATGATTTTAGAGACATTGTTTTAAATTCTAAAAAAATACTTTTAATGACAATAAATAAAATTGGCGGAACTGGTCAAAAATTAGATGAAAATTTATTTAAAAAGGTAGAAGAAATTAAAAAAATAAACCCAGAAATATTGATTTATTCTGACGGTGGTTTAAGACAAGAAAATACTGATTCTTTTTATAACAATAAAATCGATGTTGCTGTAGGAGGATCAATTATTTGATCATTTGAAACAATTAAAGATTTTTCAGAATGATGAAATAAAAAATATGCTTAATATTGCAGTTATAGTTTTGGGTTCTATTCTAGGACTCATTTTATTAGGTGTAATTTTATTTAGAATTTACGAAAAGATAAAAGGAAAAAGTATTGATTTTAAACAAAATAAAATTGGTCATATAAATAAAATAACAATTGAAAAATTAAAAATATTCAATTCATTTAATGATTCTTTGGTACTAACTAATATTTTAGTTAAAAACAACTTGGCTAAAAATGGTTTTTCACTTTTTTGTGGTGTTGTTATAACTAAAGAAAAAATTTATGTTTTAAGTGATTTAATATTATCAACTAAAAAAGAAAAAGTTGAAATTAACGATGAAGGTTGTTTTTTTGTTAAAGACAATAAAAAAACCAAAAAAGAACTTTGAGAAACTAGATGACTTAAAGAACAAACTAGATGATTGGAAAAGAAAACGGATCAACCAATAGAAGTTCTTATTTTAATAGATGAAACTATCGATAAACAGAACATAATAAATCATACTGACTATAGAGTTACTAATATTTATGAACTAAATGATGAAATAAAGTTGGAAAGAGAAATTAATTATAATCCAAAAAATATAGCAAATATATTTTTAAGAAATAACAAATTTAAAGGAAAAATAAATGATTAAATTTAATATTTTAGGTATATTCTTTTTTGTATTATTATTACTTTTTCAAATTTTCATTTTTTTTATATATAAAGTAAATTTAAGAATCAAGTATCAAAAATTTCACTTAATTTCTAAAGAAAAACCTTTAGAAATAATTAAAAATGATATTCAAAAAAAAGAAAAAAACAAAACATTTAATATTAGTTTAAAGGAAAACTATTTTCATAAAAAAATAGATTATAAAAAGAATATTTTTTATGTAAATGAAGAATTTTTAAATGACACAATATTTTCTTTTGTAAATTTAATTTTTTTAAAATTTTATTTAGAAGAAACAAGTGAAAAAAAAGAAAAAATAAATTTAGTATTTAAAATTGTTTTTTTAATTTCTATAACAACTTTTATAGTTTTAATGACATTGAATTTAATTTACTATAGTATTTCTTTTATTAGTATCGCAATAATAATTATTATTACAGATCTAATAATTAACCATAGAGTCCAAAAAAATATTTACATAAAAACTAAAAATTACTTTATTGAAAAATACAATGATCAATATTTAAATTTTATTTTTAGTTATTTGAAATATAAAAAATTTGATGTTTTAAATAAATATTCAACTTTTTATATCGAAGTATTTAAACAATTGATTTTGAGTTTTAAAAACTGGGGTTTAAATGAAAGATAAAAGAAGAGAAGAATTGATTGAGATCTTAAATCATAAATATGAATTAGACTTAAAGTATTTAGAAAGTTTAGATTTCAATCAATTAGAAGAAATATATTTAAAAAAAGAAAAAGAAGAATTATCATTACTTAAAAATCCAAATAAGTTTTTTTATGTTAAAGGTTTACCAGTTCCAAAAGAGGTAGAAACAAAAACATCAGAAAAAGGTGGAAAATTAATATTTGCTTTTTTTGTTTTAACTCTACTTTTGGTTTTAGTTTTATTTTTTGTACTAGCAATTATTAATTTAAAATAAGTCAAAGGGAGAAAAGATGAAGTTATTTGATGAAAATATGATGGAGTGAGTAGAGGAAAAAAAGGATTGAAAAGAAATTGTTCATAAAGGTGTTGAATTATTGGTTAAAGAAAAAAAAGCTACTTGAGAATTAGAAAATAAAATTTTAGAATCAACTAGTCAATATGGAGCTTATTACGTTTTAGAAAAAGGAATAGCTTTAGTTCATGGACCTGCTGGAGATCATTGCTTAGAAGCGGCGACATCTACTTTAATTTTAAAAGATGAAGTAGTTTTTAATAACCAAGAAGATAAAACAGCTAGAATAATTATTACCCTTTCTGCACCTGATAGTACTTCTCATATAGGATTTATTCAACAATTTGGTAATTATTTTATGAATGAAGAATTTAAACAACAAGCATTAAAAGTAGAATCAATGAGTGAATTTTTAGAATTAATAAAAAAATATGAGGTTAAATAATGAACGTTAAATGTGTTTGTGGTTCAGGTTTAGGTTCAAGTCTGCTATTAGAAATGAATGTAAAATCTGTTTTAGATAAATTAGGAGTTGAATACGACTCTGTAGAACATACAAATATTTCTTCATTTTCTAAAAATGGAGTTGATTATGTAGTTGTTGGAGCAGATGTTGCTCCAACATTAGACTTTCCAAAAGAAAGAATGATTGTTTTATTAAATATCTTATCAAAAGATGAATTAGAGCAAAAATTAAAAGAAACATTAAAAATTTAAAAATAGAAAGGATAAGAATATGGCATTTCTTAATTGAATGTTAACATTTCTTAAGGCATTTGTAGGTACACCTGCTTTATTAGTTGGTATCTTTACACTAATTGGTGCACTTGTTTTAAGAAAAAAAGCATCACAAGTTATTATTAGTACATTCAAAGTTATTGTTGGATTTCTTATTTTAGGTGGAGGAGCTGGTGTGCTGGTAGGTTCACTAAATAACTTCCAACCTGTTTTCCAACAAGTTTACAATTTAAGTGGAGTTATTCCTAACAACGATGCATTTGCAGGAGCTTTATCAAAAGCACTTCCTGAAATTGCTACATTAGGATCACTAATTATGTTAGTGGCAATGTTATTAAATATTGCTTTAGCTTTAACTTCAAGATTTAAATACGTTTATTTATCAGGACACGTTCTATACTATAGCTCATTAATGTTAGCTGCAGTTATGTACGTAGTTGGATTTGATTTTAATAATAGTGCATTAGATTTTACACTTGCACTAGTAGCGGGAGCTATTGTTCTTGCAATATATATGGTTATTTCTCCAGCTGTTCAACAAAGATACATGAGACAAATTGTTGGAACAGATGAAATAGCTTTAGGAAATACAGGAGGATTTGGTTATGCTTTATCCGGTTTAATCGGTGAAGGTATTGCTAAATTATCTAAAGGGAAAGTTCTTTCAACAGAAGAAATTAAATTCCCACAATCATTATATTTCTTTAGAAATACATTAGTGTCAATTTCATTAACTGTTTTTGTTTTCTATATGTTTGCATTTATTCCTGCAGGAATAATGTATGAACTTGGTAAAATAGAAGCAGGATCACCTGCTCATGGAGTTTTATCAAATGGTAACTGAATTATTACAATGATAGTTCAAGCATTTACTTTTACAGCCGGAGTTGAAATTATTTTAGCAGGAGTTAGATTATTTGTTGGAGAATTAGTTCCTATGTTTAAAGGAATTAGTGACAAATTAATTAAAAATGCTAGAGTAGCAGTTGACTGTCCAGTTGTATTCCCTTATGCACCAAATGCAGTTATTATTGGATTTATTTCTTCATTCTTAGCAGGTATTTTAGGAATGTTAATAACTGTTGGTTTAGGATATGGAAACTTAATTCCAGCTGTTATCTTACCAGGATTAGTTCCTCACTTCTTCTTAGGAGCAACTGCCGGAGTATTTGGAAATGTTAAAGGTGGAATTTGAGGTGCTATTGTTGGTCCATTTGTTGGAGGATTAATTATTACCTTCGTTCCTGTATTCTTTGTATTAGGAAATTGAACACCAACAACAACAAACGCATTAGGAGTATTGTTAATTTCATCAAATGCAGCAGATGCTAAAAATGTTATTACTTTAAACTGAGGAGATACTGACTACTTTATCGGATTTATTCCAGGTATTTTAGGATTAATACCACAAGCAGGAAAATGAGTAGTATTTGGTGCTTCATTAGTTGCATATATCGGATTAGTCGTTGATGGACTTTTAAAAAAATTTAAAAATAAAGAGGGAAAATTAGCTAACTAAAATGGCAAAAAAAACTGTCAGAAATGACAATAAAAACTTTATTTCTACTATGAGAGCTATTGCTATAGATGGAATTAATAAGGCAAAACAAGGTCATATAGGTATGGCTTTGGGGGCGAGTGAAATATTTTATTCACTTGTTGCTAAAAAAATGCATTTTTCATCATTAAATCCTAAATGAATAGATAGAGATCGTTTTGTATTATCTGCAGGACATGGCTCAATGGGGTTATATTCACTTTATCATTTACTTGGTTTACTATCAATAGAAGATATTAAAAATCACAAAGAATTTAATTCAAAAACTCCTTCTCACCCTGAAATTGATAAATTAGATTATGTTGATGCTTCTACTGGTCCTTTAGGACAAGGTGTGGCTATGGCTGTTGGTATGGCGTGAAGTGCTCACCATCTAGCTGAAAAATTTAATCAATTTGATTTTAAAATATTAAATCACTCTGTTTTTGCTTTATGTGGAGATGGTGATTTACAAGAGGGAGTAGCGTTAGAAGCCATTCAATTTGCGGGTACAAATAAATTAAACAAATTAATTTTAATTCATGATTTTAATAATGTACAAATTGATTCAAAGGCTTCAGAAGTTAATAATATCGATTTTGCTAATTTCTTTAAATCTAATAATTTTAATGTAATTATTTTAAAAAGTAATGATCCAGAAGAAATAGAAAAAGCTATAACAAGAGCAAAAAGAAATATGAGGCCAACTTATATTCAAGTGCCTACAACCATCGCTTTTGCTACACCAATGGCTAATCTTTCTAAAGGTCATAACGGTATTTTAAATGAAACAGAAACAATTGAATTTAAGAAAAAACTTTCTTTATCTACTTTGATACCTTTTGAATATGATAGTAAAGCATATGAACTTGGTAATAAAATGATGCATACAAAAAATGCGTCATATAAAAAATGAGAAGCTAAATTCTTAATTTATAAAGAAAAATTCCCAATTTTAGCAGCTGAGTTAGAAAAAATAATTAATCATCAAAATGAGAAATTTACTTTTTCAGATTTAAAATTTAAACAATCAAATGTAGCAACAAGAAACTATGTTGGTGAGATTGTTGATTATTTAGATAAAAATTATTACACTATCATAGGTGGTTCAGCAGATTTAAGAGCCGCAACTAAAGTAGGATTTAACGATAATAAAAATATTAAATACGGAATTAGAGAATTTGCAATGATTGCAATCAATAATGGTATTTATCTTCATTCAGGACTAAAAACCCTAGCTTCAACTTTTTTAGTATTTTCAGATTATGCTAAATCAGCTTTAAGATTGGGTGCATTAATGGAAATACCTGGTGTTTCTATCTTTACTCACGATTCTTATCAAGTAGGAGGAGATGGTCCTACACATCAGCCTGTTGAACAATTAACAATGTTACGTTCCATTCCTAATTATTTAGTATTTAGACCTGCAGATGAAAACGAAATGTTAAATTCATTTAAATATGCACTTAATTTACAAAAAACTCCTAGTGCAATAATCGCTTGTCGTCAAGAAATTAAATCATTCAACAAACAAGGAAATGAATTTAAAGCAGGATACTTTATCAAAGAAGAAAAAGAATTTGATTTAACACTTTTAGCTTCTGGTTCAGAAGTTGAATTAGCTTATAATGTAGCTAATGAACTTATGAAAGAAAATATTAAAGCAAACGTGGTTTCTGTTCCTTCATTACAACTATTATTAGAAGATGAAGTTTTAATTAAAGAATTAAAATTAGATAAAAAACCATTATTTGCAATCTAATCTTCAAATGATTCTATGTGATATAAACTTTCTAAATATAATAAATTTGATGCCCATTTAGCAAAAGATTTTGGTCATAGTGCGCCAGGACCTTTTGTCTATGAACATAATGGATTTAATACTAAAACATTAGTAGAAAAAGTTAAAAACTTTATTTCAAAATAAAAAGACATTCTAACAAGAATGTCTTTTTATTAAAATTTTTTATTTGTGAATCAAGGTATAGAGATAAAATTAGGTTTAGTTAAATTTGCTCTCAATATTTGAGCAAACAAAGAATTAATATTTTCAGAATCTAATGGATGTTGATTTTCTGAATTAATACCAAAATAATTAATATTTTCTCTTATATAATTTCAAGCAACTGAATAATTCATAGCAATACCGGAATTTCAAAGTGCAACTAAATTACTTTTAGTATCAAAAATATTAGTTCCTGAATTACCTCCATTTATTCAAGATTGCACATAATTTTTATTAGTTCTAATTATGATTTTATTTTCATCTTGTTCACTTCTATGGGTTATATATCCAACATTATTTAATAAAGGAAAACCGCTATAAATAGTATTTTTATAATGAGATAAATTAATTTTACTTGCATTAAAATTAAAATTTAAATTTACAGGTTTAATTTCTTTTAAGTTATTTAAAAAAGAAATAAAAGCAATGGCTTGATTGTTAATAATATCATCTATTTTTTTATTAAAATCAATAATAGTTATAGTTGCATCAAAAAAAGGTGCAATTTCATTTGAATTATTTATTTGGTTTTTACCTATCCAAATTATATTTGAATCAACATTGTTAATTCCTAAAGTGAAAAAATCTTTTTGTTGGCCATTTCTATTAACGACTTTAAAACCATTTTCTAAATTATTGTACAAAAATTTATGATAAATCGAAATTGATTTATTTTGATTATTTACTTCTTTTTTTAATAAATTTTCTCTTTGTATATCGCTAATATTTTCAATTCCATCTTTTTGACCTTCTATGTGAAAGTTAGTTAAAATATAAAATCTTAGATCGTTAGGATCATCATTTACTTTAGATAAAATACTAGCGCTTCCTTTATTAAAATTAATAGAACGATTATAAATGTTATTGATAGTTTCGTTTTCTATTCATTCTTTTTTTATTATATTTCTATCTAATAAAAACCCTTCATGTAACATATAATTTACATTTTGATTGGGATCGTATTCATCTTCATTTAATATTTTTTCTATTTTATTATTAAATAATATAGGTTCATTAAACTGATTGTACCAAACGTTATTATAATCAAAAAGATTAGTATCATTTTGATATATTTCCTCTTCTTTACTACTTGTATAACTAATTTTTGCCTCTATTGAATTAAATTGAGAAAAAACTATAAATTTTAAATTAGAATTAGTTGAAAAATCAATGTTATTATAATTATTTATAATTTTAAAATTTTCATTTCTAGAAAATAATTTTAAAATTACATTATTGTTATCGTCTAATTTTATTTCTGTATTAAATATTAGTTCATAATTTTTTATTTTTCTTTTAATTTGTTGATAAATTATCTTTTCTTTAAATAACTTATTAAAATCAATTTTAAGATCTAAAATGTATGAATTATTATCAAAACTAGAATTTAATTGTTCTACTAAATGAAAATGAATATCTAAATTTATGTTTTTGTTTATATTATATTCATTATTTAAAAAACTTTTTTTAATATATTTTTGTTTAAAAGTTCACTCCAATAAATTGTCATTCAGAGTACTTATCTTTAAATCTAAATAGTTTTGTTCGATTTTTCTTTCTCTTTTTACTCTATCAAATGAAAAAAAGAAAGTTTTTAAGTTTTCATTAGTAAAAGTAAAATTATTAATTCATTCTGATTTTATATCATATTTATAGTTTAGTTCACCTATTTTGTAGTAATTATTACCTATTAATATATTATTATCAAAATTTAGAAATGAAAAATTTATAAAAAGATCTCTAGTTTCATTAATTACTAAAGAATGAACTTTTATATTATTTTTAGGAATTCAAAAATTTTTATAAAAGATTTTATCCGCTAATTTAAGTTTGATAAATTTATTTAATTCATGTAAATTATTTTTTCAAAATTCAAAATCTTTTTTATTTATTTCTTCTGTGTTTATAATTAGATCAGAATATTTTATTTTATTTAAAATAATTTCAGGATAAAGCGTTTGCTGATAGTGATTATTAACATTATGGATTGTATATTCTTTTTCAGTTGTAAATCTTTTTTTAGAATTAAATTTATTTATAAAGCCGATTTTAAAGCTTAAAGTTTTTTCTTCTATTCTTTTTATATCATAATAATAAACAAAATAGTTTGTTAATAATTTATTAACAGCGACCTTTTCATTTTCGGAAAAATCTTTAATAATTGTAGAGCTATCAAATGGCACAAATCATTCATTTTCAAAATTTTCACTAATTTTTTGATTGCTATTTTTATCAATATTCCATCTTATAAAGTAATTTAATTTATTAAACGCTTGTTGTTCAATAAAATCTGTAACATTTAATGAACTAAATTTAGTAATGTCTTTCTCTGAATTTACTATTCCGCTGCTTTTAGCCAAAATAAACATTCTTTCATCAATTTTATTAGCTATTTGAAAATATTCATCTTCAACCAAAAATTCATTTCCATTTTTAAAATCATGCAATTGAAAAAAAGAACTTTTAGATTTATTCATCAAAAAAGAAATAGGTCTAAAATTTTTAATAATAAGATAATTGTTATTTATTTGTTCTTCAGTTGGTTGATCAATAATTTTTCCATTTTCTTTGTATCAAAAGAAAACTTTAGCACTTGACTCTTGAAAATTTATTTCCTTAATAGAATGCAGGTAGATTTGATAGTTATTTAATCGAGGTAAAATGTAACTATCTTCAAAAGCTTGTTCTATTTCTGTTACAAAATATTCGCTATGATTTTTGTTGTTAATTTGTTTTATGTTTTGAAATAGTTTATTAGCATTGTGGTCATTATTGATTATAGCTAAAATTTTATTTTTATCTCTTTGATTTTGCGTTAAAGTTGTAAAAACAGGAATATTTTTAAGTTTAAATGTTTTTATTCTAATAATTTGATCATGATATAAAATTTCAGTTTCTATTTTTCACTCATCATTATCTTTATAAAAGTTTTTTATCTTAAATTTAAAAAAGTTATTTATTTTTTGACTTTCTATAGGTTTAATGATAAAAGGATCATAGTTTTCTAAGTTTAAGAATTCACTTTCATTAAAATCAGAAAATTTATTATAGTCAATCAAACAATAATCATCCAAGAAATCACTTATATTATTTAAAATTGGATTTATATCATTTGTAAAGTTTAATGTAAATATTTTATTTATATTTAGTGTTTTATCTAATTTGTGCTCAAACTCTAGGGTTACTTTTAAAGAATTTAAATTATTGGAATCTAATTTAATATCAACTATTTTCATCTGTATATTTAATAAATTGTTTTTTTCTAAAATTAGCATTAAATTTTCTTTATTAATAGAAGCTGAAAAAGAGTAGTATTCTAAATCATATTTAGCAAAATTTTTATGCTTATTAAAAATAAAGTTTTTGTTAATATCATTTTCAAAAATAGTTAGTAAAGATTCGTTTTTATCTTTTACATTTTTTATGTCTTCGATTATTTTTATTTTATTTTCAAGAAAAAAAATAACGTCTTTTAGCATTCAAAAATCAGGAAAATCAAAAGCTTCTTGATTATAGAATTTTTTAATATTATATAAAAAATTAATTCAATAGTATTTTTGATTATTGTTTAAAGAGTTTTTATTTGCTTCAATACTATCAAATTTTTCTTTAAAAAGTTGAATGTTTTTTTTAAGATTTTCAATTTTATTTTGAAATTCTTCAACTTCTTTTAAGTCGAATTTAAAATTATTTTCTGATAAAAAATTTTCTTTATTTTTATCGGAAATAGCTAGAGAATTTATGATTCGAAGATTGTTTTCTTTTCTTTCTATTATGCTATTATTTAGTAGAAAATCTTTTATATTAATTTCCTGAAGTTGACTATTTAAAAATAAAGTATCTATAGTTTCTAAAAGATTATCTTTTTTGAAAATATTAATATTAGATTCATTTTCTATATTTTTTAATACTTTTGTTTTACTAAAATTGAAATTATTATTCAATAATTTTTGCTCAAAAACAGTTGTTTTAATTTTTTGAAAGTGTTCTTCAATTTTTTTTCTAAAATCATAAAAATCATTAGCACTAAATAAATTATCTATATTTGAAAGTAATGAATTTAATTTAGGATTATTTAAATTAAAGTACATGTTTTTTGTTTCCTGAATTTGATTAAAAAATTTTATAGTAGTATTAATATCATTTCAATTATCTTTAAAAGTACCTTTACTAATTAAATTGATTAAATTTTTTTGAAAAAATAATTTTATATTATCATTATCTAATTCATTAATGAATTTTTCAATTTTTAAAAATTCAGATTCAAACTCTTTCATTAAATTATTAAAATATTGCTTTTTTATTAATAAATCACTAAAAAAATTTTTGTCTAAACCGTTTAATTCTTCTAATTGAAAATAAGTACTTTTAAAGAAAGATTTGATTTTTAACTCACTTTCTTGAAAGGAAAGAAAATCATATAATTTTAATTTATTTTCATATTTTTTGTCATATTGAATTAAAGAAGAATTGAAATAATTATGTCTATTTAATACAAAATTTAAAATTTTGTTAAAAGTATTATCGTCATAAAATTGAATTCTCGACTCTATTGAAAGCAATTCTTCATTGTTGATATAAGGTTTTAATTTATTAATTCTTGAATTTTTTTCATTAAAAAAAATAATACTACTAATTACAGAACTAGTAGTTATTATAGAAAATGTTAATAAAAGTAATTTTTTAGTTTTCTTTTTCATGAGAAATTTTACTGATTATTATATTTTTTGTCGATTAACTCCATACCATTTTCATCGCAGACGATATTTAATGTAATTTTATTTACTTCTTCAGTTTCGTAAATGTCTTTTACTTTTATAGAAAATATAGAGTCATAAATGCTATTTATTTCCTGAATTTTTTCTTGAATACTTTCTTTTTTATTTATCGTAAAAGTTATATCTCTAGTTTTTAAAGGTTTTGAATTACATTGTTTAAAACTATTTTTTTTATTTTTAATTACATCTAAATTAACTTCCACAAAATAAGCATCAGAAATATTTAAATATGGCGAAATTTTACCGATTCAACCAACAATTTTATCTTTTTGATAAATGATAGCACTAACACCGGTGTGAAATTGATTAATATCTTCTGCTCTTTTAAATTCTAAGTCATTAGAAAACGTATTTATTAGTATTTGTTTTAGTTCTACAAAAGTTTTTGTAGTTGTTGCTAATGCTAGTACCCTGTTTAATTTATTTACCATACCTATTTCAAAAATGGAAATATCATTTATTTTTCTTTTTTGATTATAATCTATAACCTCAGCTAAAGAAATTGATAAGGAATTTCTAATAACTTCTCTCTCTTTTGAAATATAAGTTTCTAATTCTATATTTTTTTCGAAATTGAAAGGATTAAATATATTTCTCTCTTTAGAAATTAATGTATAAGTTCTTACTTCTTGGAATCCATTAGCGGAAATGTTTTCTTTAAAATTAGATAAAGAATTAATTTTAAAATTATTAATACTTGGCTGATGTAAAGTTAAATTATCAAATCCATAAAATCTTAATATTTCCTCTAATACATCATCAATATCATTAATGTCGTGTCTATAAGAAGGTATTATAATTTTATTGTTACTAAATCGGAATTCAAGAATTTCCAGTGATCTTATTACTTCTTTAAATCTTTTAGTTGTACTTATTTGACTTCCTGCGATTTTATTTATATATTCAATATCGAATTCAATTTCTTTTTCTTTTATCTCCGGAAAGTTTATTATTTCTGAAAAATTATTAAGATAATTAGATAAAACAATATGACCTAATAGCATTGTTCCTAAAGAAATTTTTTTAGAGGATTGTTTAAAAGCATTAGATTCTAATTTTAGTTGTTTAGCAGTGTGTCTCACATCTTTGATAGAAAAATTTCCAATTTCAATAATTATATTTTTAGTATCTTTATTTACAGAATATTTTTCTCCTCCCATAACACCTGCTAAAGAAATAATATTGTTATTTCCATCAACTATACCAAGACCATTCTGAAAATTTATAGTTTTTCCTCCTATTATTTCAAAATTTGAAGAAAAAATCTTTGGATTTATCGGGCTTTTAATATTATCTTTATTATATGCATGGTTAGGCATACCGCTTAAGATTAGAGTTAAATTAGTTAAATCTACTATGGGAGAAATGAGTTTAATACCTGATTTAACTATTAACAAGGAATCTTGTATAGATAAAGAAAAGTCTTCATCAACCTTTGCTTCTATTCCTGTTAAAATATTTTTATTATTATCTGTTATTTTAAAATCACTTTTAAAATTTGCAGATTTTAAATTATAGTTTTTAGGTTTTGTTTTAAAATATGCAGCTAATTCTTTTCCCATTATTATATACGAATTAGCATCAGAGCGATTAGTTAAAATTTTTATATCAATAATATAATCATTTAATTCAAAATATTCAATAGGATCAAGGTTCAAATCTACCTTTTTAAATGTAAAAATGCCATCCTTATATTCATCCCATACAAGCTCTGAATTAAATCCTAGTTCATTTAAAGAAATAAGCATACCTTCAGAAATAATATTTTGTAATTTTTTTTCAGTAAATATCATTTCTCCATTACTTGAACCTGGAACAAAAGCCATTAAAAAGTCGTTTTCTTTAACGTTTTTAGCTGTTGTTTGTATAGTTCGTATTTTATCGTTAAATTCTATTTCACAAACGGTTAATTTATCACCATTAGGATTTTTATAAGTTTTTAAAACTTTTCCAAATTTAATTCCACTAATGTTATTTAATTTTTTATAATTTTCTACCTCAAATCCAATAGAATTAATTGCATTAATAACATCGTTAAAAGAAACCGTATCATCTAAGTTAGCTATTTCTTTTAACTTTTTGTATGAAAAAAGCATTAATTTTCCTTTCTGAATTGATTTAAGATTCTTAAATCATTTATGTATAATTCTCTGATGTCTTGTATTTGATATTTAATCATAGCAATACGTTCCAAACCTATTCCGGCAGCAAAACCGTTCATTTGATTGGTGTAACCTGCCATTTTTAAAACATTTTTATGTAACATACCTGCACCAAGAATTTCTATTCACCTATTTTTGTAAAATACATCTACCTCAACTGAAGGTTCTGTGAACGGAAAATAAGAAGGTCTCATTCGTATTTCAACTTCTTCTTCTAAGACGTATGATAAAAAAGATTTTAACGTTCAAATTAAATTAGGAAAATTAACATTACCAACGCTTATAAAATCTAGTTGAGTAAACTGATGAGAGTGGGTTTGATCATCTTCATCTTTTCTATAAACTTTCCCAATTGAAAATTGACTAAATTCTTTATTTTTATACATTTCTAGAATCTTAGCACTTATTCCTGTATTGTGCGTTCTTAATAAAGTGTTTTCATCGATGTATAAGGAATCTTGCATTTCTCTAGCAGGATGATCTTTTCCTATATTCAATCTTTCAAAATTATATTCATCGCTAACTATTTCTGAATCTTTATATTCAAAATAACCATTTTGAAAAAATCACTCTCTAATTCTATTTGTAATCAATGTTAAAGGGTGTAAAGAAGAACTTTGAATCAAGGGTTCACTAATATCAATTCATTCATTTTTTATTTTTTCTTGGATCTTTATTTCTTCAATTTTTTTTGAAGCTTCTTGAAAAAATAATTCAGCCTCTTCTTTTAATTTTTTAATCTCTTTTCCAATGGTAGCCTTTTCTTCACTAGAAACATTTTTAAGTTTTTTGGTTAATTTGGCTATTTCTCCATCAACCCCAAAGATTTTATTTTTTTCAATTTTTAAATCTTCAAGGGTTTTTATTTTATTTATATCCATAAATCTCCTTATTACTTTATTTATAATTATAAATAAAAAATTTTTTTTATTGTTTTTTTTAAATATAAAATCATAAAATAGCAATAAAAAATAAAAAACTTACTTTCATTTTTTATTTTTGGAATAGTTTTCAAATTAAAAGAAGGTTTTTATACCTTCTTTTCCTAAAATGAAAATTGAAGTGCACCAGTAGTTTTTATTATAAAAACATTGTACTACAATTTACAATATTTTATACCCCCTATTTACTATTAAGGGGGTGAAGGGGATATCCCCTTCTTTTAATTCCGCTTGTAAAGCGGTTTTTATTAATGAAGTTAATAAAAATTATGGGGCAAAATTTTTCGACCCTTTCATTATTTTCTTGTAATAATCTTGTAATTTTTAATAGTTTTAATTAATATTTATTTAATCTTTCTATTTCTTCTTCATATATGTCAAAAGCGCATTTTCCTTCTAGTATGTCTCTATTCATAAAATTTATTCTTTTTCAAGATTTAATATTTCTTCTCGAGAGACTTTATTAAAATCAGTCCCTTTTTATAAACTCTTCTTATAAGTCCGTTAAAATTTTCATTAGTTCCTCTTTGAAAAGAAGCGTATTTATCGGTTTTATAAATTTTAATTCCTAATTTTTTGCTAATATTCCAACCGCATTAAATTCAATTCCATTATCAAAAGTAATACTTTCAACGGGTAATTCTAGTGTATTTATTCTTTCATAAAGAACTTTATTAATGTAAAAAGGGTTTTTACTTGAAACTTTTACAATTATTCCCAACCTACTTTTTCTTTCCACTAAAGTTAAAAGACTAGAATGCCCTGCGGATTTTTTACCTATAACTAAATCACCCTCTCAATGCCCAAATGTTTCTCTTAAATCAATATGTTTTGGTCTAGCTCAAATAGGAAATACATAATTTGACTGCACAAGTCTTTCAATAACGTTATTTTTTCTTTTTCCGCCTTTTGTATAGTGCTTTCTTAATCTATCTTTATTAGTTAATACTCATTTTCCTGTATTAATCCAATTAAAAACAGTCCTTAGCGAAGGGATTTTAATGTTTTTGACTCCTTCTTTTATTAGGTTGTAAGTCATTTTTATTCCACATGTTGCTTTGTTAAAATTGTCTTTAATAAGTTTGCTAAATTCTTTATAATCATCCATTTGAGAAAAGAAAAACAATCTTTTATGTTTATGTCTTATTTTAGCTTTTTCATTTGCTATTAAATGATCATAAAATCCGTAAAAATTTGAATTTCTTTTTAATTCTCTTGACACTGTTGAGTGATTGACATTAAGAAAATTAGCAATTTGTCTAATTGAATATTTTTATAAAACAATTTCTCTATTAAAAATCTTTTTCAGCATTTAAATGCGAATAATGCTTTGTTGTATTATAATTCATATGATCCTTTCAATAAAAAGTATGTTGTCTTAAATTTTTATAGGTAGTTTTTTTATTTAAAAAATCAAGTGCAACCACTTTTTAATTTTACATTATAGTGGTGCACTTGATTTTGCATTCAGGGAAAAGAAGGTTTTTATACCTTCTTTTAATTATTTTTAGCTTGCATTTTTGCTGCAGCTTTTTTGGCTTCTTTTCTTATCTTTTCAGTTCTTTTTATTTTTCTTTCAGCCATTTCTTTTCTTCTAATTTTTCTCATCATTTCTCCTTTATACTATGATTGATTTAACTTATTAAATTTTATTGCTTTTTCCTTATTACTTTTTCTCGGCGCTTGTAATGCTTCTAAAATAGGAATTGAAACAATATCACCTTTTGAAATACCAATAGCAATTCCTGATTTTCCTTCTTTTAATAAATCTACTGCCTTAATTCCCATTAATGTTGCTCATATTCTTTCTTGAGCAGAAGGATTTCCGCCTCTTTGGACATGCTCTAAAGCCATAGCTCTAGATGCTATACCAGTTTTTTCTTCTACAGATTTCGCTATTGCTTTTAGATTCGGATAAATAAATTCACTAACAATAGCAATAACACTTCTCTTTTTCATTATTTTAATTTGATGATTTACTATCTTAGCAATTTCATCTTCATTCATGGTATGCTCATTTGTAATTATAATTTCTGCACCAGTGGCTAAACCTGAGTAAAGAGCTAAATCGCCCGCTCCATGTCCCATTACTTCTAACATTAAAAAACGATTATGAGAATTAGAAGTATCTCTTAATTTATCAACGGCATCAACTATTGTATTTAAAGCGGTGTCATAACCAATTGTAAAATCACTAGAAGTTATATCATTATCAATTGTCCCTGGCAAACCAATAGTTTTAATTCCGATTTCATGTAATAATTGCGCTCCCATGTAAGAACCATCCCCACCTATAACTACAAGAGCATCTATTCCTATATCTTCTAGATTTTTTTTAGCTTGAAGTCTTACATTAGGATCTTTAAATTCAGGAAATCTTGCTGAAAATATGAATGTTCCACCTTTAGATACATATTGATCTACATCGTATTGGGTTGCAGGAAGTATATTCTTATTTACTAAACCTTTATATCCTTCAAAAACTAGAAAGGGTTCAATTTGGTTAGCTAAAGCATGTTTAACAACAGCTCTAACTGCGTTATTCATACCCGGAGCATCTCCTCCAGAAGTTAGTATAGCAATTTTTTTAATTTGTTTATTCATTTTATTCCTTTAATTATTTTTTAATTATATTATTTTTTTTATAAAAAATAGAAAAATTAATTTTTCTTTTTGATCAATTAAAAAAAATGAATAAATTTAATTATTTTTTTACTATTTAATGTTATTAACATATTTTTAAAAAATAATAGACTTTTTAATTTAATTTGTTAAAACTCTTGTATATTTATATTATGAATATAAAAATTAAAGAAATATTCCAAACTCAAAAGCAAGATTTTTTATCTAACGGAGCGTTATCTATAGAAAGAAGAATAGGGATCTTAAAAAAAATAAAAATGCTCTTAAAAAGTAATAAAAATTTAATAGAAGAAGCACTTTATATAGATTTAGGTAAAACACCTATGGAAAGTTTTTACTCAGAATTAGCATTAATATTTAATTCAATAAATTTAGCTATAAAATCTATAAAAAAATGAAGTAAAAAGAAAAAAATAAATACCCCATGATTTTTATGACCTTCGAAAAGTTATATCGAACCTCAAGCATATGGTGTAGTTGGGATATATAGTACTTGAAATTACCCTTTTCTTTTAACTTTAGATCCTTTAATAGCTGCCATTTCTGCCGGAAATAGAGTAATGTTAAAAATTTCAGAGTATTCAACAGAGTCAGAAAAATTAATTAAAAGATTAATTAATGAAAATTTTCAAAACAATGAAATATACTGTATTGAAAATTCAGAAAAAAATTTAGTTGAATTTAATGAATTTAATTTTGATTTAATTTTTTTTACAGGTTCAAATAAAATAGGAAAAATTATTGCAAAAAAAGCTGCAGAAAATTTAACTCCAGTTGTTTTAGAACTTGGAGGTAAATCGCCAACTATCATTTTTGAAGATGCAAATTTAAAAAAAGTAGTTAATAATGTTTTTTTTGGTAAATTTAGCAATGCAGGACAAATTTGTATTGCTCATGATTTCATTTTTATAGATGAAAAAAATGCTGATAAGTTTATTAACTTATTAAAATTAAAAATAGAAAAAGATTTTATGAAATTGAATAATAAAATCATTAATAAACATCATTTTGATAGGTTAATAAATTTGGTTCCTGAGTGAGAAAAAGAAAATATAAGATATGATGTTGATAAAATGAAGATATACCCCTTTATTTTTAAATCCAGTTTAGATGATAAAATTATGAAAGAAGAAATTTTTGGACCTATTTTACCTATTATTACTTTTAAAGACAATGAGGATTTAATTAAAAAAATGAGTTTATATAATAATCCTTTAGTTTTATATTTATTTACTCAAAATAAAAAAAATATTGAAATTACTAAAAAAATATCTTCTGGCAATTTAATCATAAATGACACAATAGTGTTTTTATCTAATTATTTTTTGCCATTTGGAGGAATAAAAGAATCGGGAAATGGTAAATATCACGGTTATGAAGGTTTTAAAACATTCAGTCATTTTAGAAGCGTTTTTAAAAATAAAAGAAGTAAAAATATTAATCCATATATTAAATAAAAATGAAACAAAAATAAAGGAAAAAATTTGAAATTTAATATTTAAATAAAAATTTTATTTTTAATTAAGAAAGAAAAAAGTTAAAATTTTGACCTTTTTATAATAAAAAAATAGATTTTTGTTATTTTTTCTAAGAAATATCTTAAAATATTTAGGTAAAATAATAAAGGAGGCATAATGTTAGTAAAAGATGTAACAAAAAGTACATTAGGAACAAGTATTTCTAATGGTAAGGGTGTTCAACTATTAAATTTCCATGCTACATGATGTGGACCATGTAAAATGTTAGCACCTGTTTTAAAACAAGTTGCTGAAGAATTAAAAATAGAAGTTTATAAAGTAGATGTTGATCAAGATAGAGAATTTGCTAGAGAAATGGGAGTATCTGGAACACCAACAACTTTTATTTATAAAGACGGTAAATTAGTTTCACACATAGTTGGTTATGGAGCGTTTGAACAATTTGCTGAACCATTAAAGAAATTAATGTAATTTTCTATAAATTATTTTATGTATAAAAAAAATCAAGCATTTATTAGTATCGTGCTTGATTTTTTTACAGTTCATTATAATGTTTAGGTCTTGGAAGGGGATCTCTTTTATGTTGGGTAATTTTATGCTGTTTTTCTATTAAATTAATTATTTCTGGTTTTAATAAATTTTTATCTTTTAAATAAATTTCTAAGTCATTATATGTAAAACCCAATTCTTCTTCATCGCTTTGATTGTCTCATAATCCTGCCGTTGGGGTTTTATTAATTATAGTTTTGGGTATTCCTAAATAGCTCGCCATTTTTCTTACTTCGCTTTTAGTTAGTTGAACTATGGGAAGTAAATCTACACCTCCATCACCATATTTTGTAAAATAACCTAAAAACATTTCTGAAAAATTATCTGTACCTAAAACTAAATATTTGTATTCTTGAGCAAAAGCATATAAAGTAGTCATTCTTAGTCTTGGTTTAATATTAGCTATTGCTAATTTATTATCTAATTCATATGTACTTACTAAGTTATCATAGGCATTTTTTAGATTTATTGTTTTTACATTTAAATTAAATTTATTCACTAATTTTTCAATATCTTCTTTATCTTTTTCCATGCTGTTGATAGGCATGATTAATCCTAAAGAATTATTAGGGAATGCTTTTTGCGCTAAAACTGAAACTAAGGCTGAATCGATCCCTCCCGATATTCCTACAATTAGGCCTTTCATATTAGCTTTTTTAACTTCATCTTTTAATCATTCAATCAAATAATTGGTATATTTTTCAATTTCCATAATTAAATAATTTTAACATTTTATTTTTATTTTTGGTTTAAAAAAACTAAAATATACTAATATTATTTATATTTTAATTTATCTTTTTTTAAATAAAATGATTTAAAAGAAAAAATATGGTAAAATTTCATTATTTATATAAAATAAGTTAAATTAAATAAAACAAACAAATCTAAAAATATGGAGAATTTATGGAAAATAAAGTTAATAAAAAAAGAGGTAAAAAACTACTTGCTATTATTACATTAGCATTAGGAGGATCTCTATTAGGGAGTGTTGGTTTAGCGCCTTTAGTTTTTAAAAATTGAAAAGAAATTCAATATGATATTGTTGATTTTCAACAAGATTTAAAACAATCTACTGATAGCTCAGTTGTATTTTCTTTTGAATTTAATGATGAACAAACAATTAACTTGATTAATAATGCAAATTCAGATATTTCTATTTCTTTAGTGAATCCTTCTACAAAATCAGAAGTTTTGAAAGGTGTTGCTAAATATGTTAAATCATTAAGAAAATGACAATTTTCTTCAAATGAACTTTCAGAAAAACTAGAAGCAGGTAAAAAATACGAAGTACTTTTCAATAAAAAACAAGGTAATGTTTTATCTGAAAAAAGAAACTTTAACACAAAAAATATTGAAGATAAAAAGTATGTTTATACTAAAGCGAATGTTTCTAGTTTTGAATTTAATGCTTCTAACTCAAGAGAAAGAGAAATAATTGTTAACTTTGCGGATGAAATTAAGTCATTAGAAGGTAAAAAAGCAGTATTGAAATATCATTACATTACAGAAGGTGAAAATAACGAACTTTCTGAAATAAAAAATGAAGATACAAAAGTTTCTATTGAACAAGCTGCGGAAATTAAAGATGGTGTTGCAAGATTTGCTATAAAGGGATTACAACCTTCTAGAAAATATGTTATTGAATATGTTGCCTTTTTAGATCAAAGTGATGATAATGGTATTATTTCTCCTTCAGAAGTTCTGGTTAATTATGAAGGAGGTGTTAATAATGCCTTTGTTACAGACAGTATAAAGCTAGAAGTAAGTAATATTGAAAAAAATAATATTTCAACAAATTCAGGTCAAATTATAGTTGGGTTTTTAAAATCTAATAGTGAACCAGAATTATCTTTAATAGGTAAAAAAGCAGTTTTAAATTATAAAATATCTGGTACTGACAAAATATTGCAAAATGAGTCTACTATAGTAGGAGATGCCGCGGTTTTTGAATTTAGAAGTAAGGATGAAAAAACAAAATTAATAGAAGGAACAAAATACGAAATAGTTTCAATTGAAGTATCTGATTCAAAAGTAGAATTTAAAAAGGAAATTCAAGATTCTGAAACAGCAAAAACTTTTGAAACTTTACTTGCTTTAAGTGAATTAAGAACAATAGAAGTTTTAGACAAAAAAGCGACTTTTGCTTTAGATTTTATTTCGCAAGATAATAAAGATGATTTAGATGGTTCTACTATAGAAGTATCTTTAGAACCATTTAATGATATTTCTATCGAAAGACAAACATTAATTAAAAAACCAGGTACCGATAACGTTTATACAGCTACATTTGTTGCTAATGATTTGTTACAAGGAATTACATATTCAATAAATCAAATTAAATTAACAACAAAATCAGGTCAAGAGTCAAATGTTTTATTTAATAACTTTTATACAGAAAGAGATAAAAGATCTTTTACAACAATAATAGGATCTGCTGAGTTTACAATACAAGGATTTGCGAAAACTACTCATAATTCAGCAAAAGTAAACTTGGTTTATAATCCAGAAAATGCTTTTATAAGTGGTCAAGATATAATTTTAAAGTATAAAAAAGTTCAACCTGCTAGTGATGAAATATTCATTTCTCAAGCCACTGCTAGCGGATTAAATATTGAATTTAATCTAGGGGGAGATTCTGTTAAAAAAACAGAATTAGAAACTTCCGATTCTTCTAGCGATTCTAATAAATTAAATCAATTACCATTAGATTCAGGAGCTACATATGAAATAATTGGCGTGGAATTTAAAGACTTAGAAAAAAGTCAAGGTATAGGTGCAAAAATAATTTCTAATGGAGGTAATGAAAGATTTACAACATTTTCAACAATTAAATCCATCACTTCTTCAAATATACGAAATACAAGCGCAACTATTGCAATTACATTTAATGATGTATTAAAAACAATTACAGAAAATACTTCAAAAGAAGGTGTTAAAAGTCCTTCAGGAAGAAAAGCTAAATTAATTTATCAAGTTAATTCTCAAAAAGAAGGACAAGAACAAATACAGTCTTCACCGATTTCCACAGATCTAGTAGAAATAACAGAAAATGGTGTAGTATTTGAACTCAATAATTTATTAAAAGGAGTTGAATATCAAATAACAGGTATTCAATTTGATATTGAACTTCCTACTTTTTATGGAAATCAAATTAGCTCAAGAAATGATAATAAATTTTCAACAATAGCAAGTGAATTTGAAATAAAATCTATAGAAATAGATAATATAGAAGAAACAACCGCTGATGTTTCTGTGTCTTTCAATTTACCTAGCGATATTATTTTATTAGGAAATAATTTAGATATTTTTTACAAAGAAGCAAATAATCCTAATTCTTCCGAAATGAAAATTAAAGCTACAGTAGATGAAATAGGTATTGCAAAAGTTTCTATTTCTAATTTATTGGAAGGAAAAAAATATGTTATAACAAAAGTAGAATCACATATTAATGAAACAGGAGAAAAAGAAAAAAGTAATTATACTTTCATTATTCCCAATTCATTGGAATTGTTTAAAACATTTTTTACTAAGCCTGCAATAAATAATATTGAAATAAGAAATATAAGCGAAAATAGCGCTGAAGTTCATGTTTTATTTACAAATGAAAATTTAAATTTTATTAATACAAACAAAACTTTTAAATTAAATTATTCAAACTCAGATAATGTATCAAGTTTTGTAGAAAAAAACATAACAAAAGAAGAATTTAATTCTAAAAAGTTAATATTTAATATATCAAATTTAAATAAGGTTACTAATTATACTATTGATAAAATAACAATAGATGGAATAGAAATTCCAAGAGTTATAAATTTTGAAAAAAATAAAAATAATTTTAAAACTTCTGCAACTAGTTCTAAAGTGGTGTCTTTAAATCAAATTATTAATGAAGATACTTCTGTTATTTTTGAGTTAAATTTCGATAATATTGTAGATTCTTTTATGAATACAAAAGAAGTTATAGTTTCAATTCAAGAAGAAGGACAAAATTCTAATAAAGAATTTTCAGGAATTGTCGATAATGGTGTATTGAGAATAACAGCTAACCAGTTAGAAGCCGGTAAAAAATATAACATTGTTAATTTAAGAATGTCTGGAAATAACGAAGAAAATATAAACATTACTTTCTCTGATTCTGTAACCTCAGAAAGAAGATTTGTGTATACTAAACCACTAGTTAATGGTTTTGTGTTTAGTGATATAAATGAAACAACAGCTAATGTGACTATACAATTCGCTGATTCGCAAAATAATTATGATAATAAACACGTTATTATTTCATATATAAATAAAAATGATAATACAGTAAATGAAATAAATACTTCTATTTTGTCTGAACCTATAATGATAAAAAATAGTTCTATAACTATTCCGTTATCGTCATTGAGTAAATTTAGTAATTACGAAATTACTGGTATAAAAGTCGATTCAAGAAATAATGTATTTGAAGATGTTGCATTAAAAACAGGAATTGAAAAAACATTTTCAACTCTTGCCTTAAACGTACACGTAAAATCCATCTCTATAGAAAATATTACTAAAAATTCAACCAAAGTAGTTTATTCCTTCAATGATATAGATGGTTATTTAAAAGGAAGAAATGTAACAATTAAATATAAAAAAGCGGGAGGCTTATTAGAAACTCAAACAAAAGATATCCAAAACACATTAGGTATTTTGCATGCTGATTTTGAGTTAGAAAGTTTAGATGAAGGTACTAAATATACAATTGAAGGATTAGAAATTGAAAATATTCAAAATATAGAAAATGATTCTAGTCAATTTAGTACTTTAGGGGTAGTAAATGGTGTTTCTGTTTCGAATTTAGAAGAACAATCAGCAAGAGTAAATATAACATTCCAAAACGAAGATGAAAATAGAACATTTAATAACAAGAGTGCTCTTGTTAGGTTTGTTTCAGAAGCTAATGGGACATTAAGATCTGCCACTGCAATAATTAATGATAATTCAGTTTCGTTTAATTTAGATTCATTAGACAAAAATACTAAATACATTTTACAAGATGTATTAGTGCAATTATCTACCGAATATATAATAATAGATTTAGATAAGGAATTTACTATAGAAGGTACTTCTGATAGAATAAGAAACTTTACTACTTCTGCAACAAGTGCTAAAGTTATTTCAATGTCCGAAAATGAAAATTCTAAAACAATTGATTCTGCTTCTGTAACTTTCCAATTTGATAGAATAATTGATTCATTCTTAGGAGACAAAAGAGCTACTTTAACTTACGCTAACAAAAATAATTCAAATATTGATATAGTTTCTAGTTCTTCTGTTGTCAATTCATCTACAAATGCATTAACTTTTGATTTGAATAATTTAGAACAAGGAGCAGGTTTTGTTGTTAAAAGCATTAATATAGATGGGGTTTCTATTAGTTTTGAAAATTCTATTGTAAAAGAATTTTCAACTTTACCAGTTTTAAGTTCTATAGAGAAAATTATTCCACAAAATGATAGTGCAAGTGATAAATCAATAGGGTTGACTTTAAGATTTTCTGATGGACTAAATAAATTAAATGCAAAGAGAGCGCAAATATCTATTAGTAGTTTAACTAGTGGAAGTCAAACTATTTATACTGCATCAGAAAATATAAGTAATAATTCAGTGTCATTTAACTTAACTAATTTAGAAAAAAATAGTGAATTTGTTATTGAGGAAATTTTAGTAGATGGTATAAGTATTAATTTTGCTTCTTCTATAAATTCTATTAGTAATGAACAAAGAAAATTTAAGACTACTGCTAAAAAGGCTATTGTTAAAAATATTAATGTAGTTGAATCAACTAAAAATTCAGTATTGTTAGCAGTTTCGTTCGATATAAACGAAGATTGATATTTATCTAACAAAAAAGTTAAGTTTAAGTTTGTAAAAGATGATGAAGAATTTGAAACTACAGGTAATTTCACTATTAATGATGAAGGGATAATAAATGCCTTATTAAATAATGAAGTATTATTGAATGAAAAACAACTAGAAGCCGGTAATGGGTATACATTAAGAGAAATAATTATTTTTGAAAATAATGATAGTAATACAATTATAGAATTAGGAAATAGTTCTGTTATTAAAACTTTTAGTACTTTATCTACTATAAATAGCGTAAATATTACTAACAAAACAGAAAGTTCAGCTAATGTTACAATTAGACTTCAAAGTAACGATAATACTTTAGTAAACTATAAAGGATTTATTAGTCTAACTTCAAATGCTACAGGTATTGAATATAATTTTGAGTCAGTAGATAATTTTAATAGTTCTAGAGAAGTAACGTTTAATGTTATAAATTTACCAAAAAATGAAACATTTTATATTAATGGTATTAGTGTTGGTTCTAAAAAATCAACAATTTTGGAATATGAAACATCTATACAAGAAAGTGAAAAAAGTTTTAAAACACAACCAACAACAGCAACAATAACTTCAGTAAACTTTAGATGAGCGGATGAGGAAAGAACCAAGGCCTATGCTATTTTGACATTTGATTCAAATATAGATTCATTCATGAATGGTAAAGCACTAAAATTAGAATATTACAGAACAGGATTAAATTATGCTCATGGAAATGATGATAGACTTGTAATTTCTAAAACAAATGAAGGACAAGATGTTATTGTAAGTGGTTCAACTATTCAATTTTTACTTCAAGGTAGAGTAGATTCAAATGGTGCACAAATAAACAATAACACCGGAGTGAATGGAGATAAAAGATTCATTGTAAGGTATAAACAAGATGATACTAACGCAGAAAGAATCCAAGCTTCTTTTAAAGGATTAATTCAAGGATCTAATTATATAATTAACTCAATTACGACAAAAGATTCTACTGAAAATATTAGAATAGATTTTGCTTCAAATATTACAGATGATAATAAAACATTAAAAACACCAGTTGGTTTGTTTGACTATCGTGTACATCCTACAAATGGTTTGGTGGAAGATGCAAATTCTACAGTAGTAACTATTTTAGGGTATTATGCATCACCGATAGATTTAAGTCAACTACCGCTAGAAGATATAAAAATTAGATTTAATGATATTTCATCTGGTAAATATGAGACTTTTGCTGCTACAGAAGTTAGAAAAAAAACAGAAAATGTTTGAACCGTTAAATTTATAGGTAATTTGAAAAAAGAAACTAGATATCAAACGTTTGAAACACTTATTAAAAATCAAGAAGTAAGAGTTTCTCCTCTATATTATTTTGAAGGTTCAACAAACCCAAGAGGGAAAGAACAATTTAGTACAACTGGGAATATAACTACTGTTTCTTCTATTCAATTGCTAGAAAAAACTAAGAATAGTGCAAAAATATCTATTGACTTTGTACCAGGAAACGAAAACTTATTAAGAAATAATAAACCACTAGTTGTAAAATATAGAAAAGTAGGAGACTCAAGAAATGTAAATGGTACATCTCTTCCTGAAACAAGAATCAATCCAGATACTAAAAAGTTAGAAATTTTAGTTAATAATTTAGAAGAAGGTGAAAATTATGAAATAGTTTCTATATTTGTTCCTTCATTAGGAAGACAGGGAGATCTAATAAGAAGTTTAGAACATAATGCTACAATACCTTCTTCAATTTCTAAAAGGTTTTCTACAACTCCGGTTATTGACCAAATAGTAATAAGTTCTATTAATGAAAGAAGTGCTGAAGTTGAGGTTAGATTACAAGGTGAAGTCTCTGATTTAGCAAATCTATCAGGGAATTTAACCATCGCCAAAACACTAAATAGAGATGACATAAGTGTATTTAATTCACAACAAGATATTAATTTTGATGCAAATAATAAAACCATTAGATTTACCTTAACTAATTTAGACAAAAATACTAATTATCAAATTATGTCTTTATCTTTAGGCGATTTAAGTTATGACTGAAAAAATGGTATATCAGATACTAACAAACAATTCAGCACAACTGGTACAACAGCAACTATTACTAATATAACATTTTCAAATATCGTTAATCAAGAAGCAACTGTTGATTTAAGTGTAGGAAATATTGATTCATACATTAATGGAAAGAGTATAACTGTAAGGTATCAAAAATTAGATGAAAGAAATGAATTAACTGGCCCAGAAATCACTTCATCAAACGCTACAATAAGCCAAAATAAAGCAACTATTAGATTAAATAATTTAGAGAATGGAGTAAAATATAGAATAATTGGATTTAATAATCCGGTAGTTGCCGGAGAATCACAATCTATTTCATTCAATTTAACCGAAAATCTCCTAAAGGAATTTGATTCATATGTAATAGTAAAAAGTATAAGTCATACACCTAACGAAGAAGATGTTATAGTAAATGTTGATTTTGAAGATAAAAACATTTCAAGAATTATAGGAAAATTAGTTATTATAAGAATTAATGGTATTGATAATGATTTTTATGGAACTATAAATACTAATGGTCGTGCATCATTTAATATAAGAAATTTAGCAAAAGAAACTACATATAGTATAGATACAATTAGAATTGATGGTAATACAATTAGATATACTTCTAGCGCAGAAGTTCAAAAACAATTCAGCACAACCGGTACAACAGCAACAATTAATTCAATATCTACTAATAATTCAAATAACACAATAAATACAGCAAATGTAAAAATAAAATTTTCTAACAAAGATAAATATTTAAATACTAAAGAATTGAAATTAATATTTAAGGATTCGAATAACCCATCTGCTCCGAATATCGAAAGTAATACAATTGCGAATGTAATTTTAGAAGATGATATCGCAACCGCTACTTTTAATTTAACTTCTTCAGAATTAGAAGCTGGTAAAAGATATCAAGTAGTAGGGGCAAAATTAAATTCTTCTTCTAGAGAAATTAATTTTAATATTTCTAATATAATTACTATTTCTTCTCCGGAAACACAATATTTCGAAACTAAAGTATCAAGACCTACTATAGAAAGCGCTTCTTTAACTAATACAACAAATGATGAAGGTCAAGAAAATACCTACTTATCAAGAGTAGATATGATTTTTAATGACCCTAATAATTCATTGAATACAGCTTTATTAAACTCATGAGAATTTAAACTAAGAAATACAAAACCAGGAAGTAATGAATCTGATGTTTCTAATATAGAATTTGTTAATCGTTCGTTTACAAGAAGTCAAGATACTGGTAAGACTACTATTACTATATATATAAAAGGTAATATAATGGATTGAGGTGTTGTAACTAATAAACTTCAAATAAAGTATAGTTATTTTGATGATTTAAATAAAACCAATTCAATCGGTAACGATGAATGAATTACTCAATTATCAGACAATAATGATATCGAAATTAAAACAAGTGAAGATTTTGTTACTACTTCATTAAATGGAATTGTGACAACTGGTTATGATGTTGAATTTAATTTAAAAATTTATGATCCTCTAAATAAATTAACTAACTTCGGTCAACAAAACGGGGGTTATAATTATACTAATACTGATTCTACAAGAAATGTATTAAATTTAAGTAGGCAAACAACAGGTAATTCTATAAGTTATAGAATTAAGGCTAAAAAATCACTTTTAAACTTAACTGGTGTAAGTGGTGAATGAACTGATTTTTATCAAAATAATCCAAATCCAAATGATGAAGAAGAATCTGTTACACCAGAAGAAAGAAGACAATTACAAAATCTTGGTAGATATGCTGCTAATGTTTATCCTGACGGTTCTCCTATAAATACAAATTTATACGGTAGAAACACAGGTACGCCTAATTTAACTAAATGAAAATTCACCTCTGGATCTCAGGATTGATTAGATATTTCTAAAGCAATTAAAAAAGAGATATTATGAATTAATAGATCTAGTCAAAATGATGGGATGGTAGATATTAAAGTGAGAATAACATCCGGGTCATTAAATAATCAGCCAGGTAGAAATTATATAATAGCAAAGATTTTAAATTTTGACTTGGAAGATTTTAAAATTCAAAATCAAAAAACCTTATATGCTAAAAATTCAAGTAAAATATGAACAAATTATCAATCTCCTCTTTTAACTGGTAATGGAACTAATTTCTTTGGTACTGCTAGCGCAGGAATAAGAACTGTAGGTACTAATTTTAATGCAACAACAGGGGTAACAGATAATTCAGGTACTGTATTATGAGATTCTAACTACAATCAAGAATCAGGGATTTTTAAAACAATAATTAAATTACCAAATGGACACAATGAAAATAGTACTTTTAATTATGCTATACAAGAATATAATGCTGTAATTTACGCTTTATTTATAAACGCTAAAGGAGAATTATACTTATTTGGTGATGATAATGGAAAACCTTTTAATTTTGCAAAAGATATTAAGTTCGAAAATAACGACTTAAATGACAATGAATTAGGTTCTAGAAATGGATATTTTGAATTTAACTTAAAAACTAGCGGAATATTAGAAAATCAAAAACCTGCAGATAATGAGAAATTAAGATTTGTAAATTTAATTGCTTCCCCAATCAAAACTTATCAATATTTTGATTCTAAGTTTTTATTCCCATTAAATTGAGGAAAAACATCCAATTCTTATAAGGAAATAGTTTATAAAAAATAAAATTAAAACTGGACTCTGATCCAGTTTTAATTTTAAATATAATTAAGTTTTATAAATTATAAAAATATCAATTTATTTTATAATAAATTTATTTTTGCTCTAAAAAATGCTATAATATATTATATTTTATATAAAATATAAATTTTGTTAAAAAAAATGGAGTTATCTATGAATAATAGAAAGAAATTTCTTTTTTCAGCCTTATTTATATCAAGCATTGCAATTGTTTCTTCCGTTGCTAGTTTTTATTATTTTACTTTAAAAAAAAATGATAATATAACTTATATTGCATTTAATGACGATAATACTAAACAAGAAGAACATCACGATGAAAATGCAAATAATAATATAGTAAAAGAAGAAAAAAAAGAGATCAATGAAAAAAGTGATGTTAGCAACATGTCAATTTTAGATTTTGATGAAGAATTAGAAAATGCTCCTTTTTTAAAAATAAAAGTTATAAATAATAATTTAAGATTTCAATATTTAACCAAAGAACATTTTTATTTAGAGAATCAAAATAAAAACTTAAATTATTTTATAGAATCATTTAAATTAAGCGAAGATAAAGAAAATATTATTTTTGATGTTATTATAGAAAAAAATAAAAAAATTAAAAGATATCAAATAAACGATTTTAATAGTTTTTTAACAGAAAAGAAATATTATAATGATTTATTGCAATTAACTTCAAATAATACTATTTTAAATGTAGAAGAAGATTATAAAAACTTAATTTTATCAAAATATAAAAAAGAACATTTCAATATTCAAAAACCTAATGAAGAAGTAAATTATAGTATAAAAGATTTTTCTGTTGTGGAAGATCAAGAAACAGGAATTAGGTCAGCGAATATACTATTAAACTTGTCAATAAACGAATTTAATTTAGAAATTCAAAAAAATATAAATTGAGATTTTATTAGAGATGTAGATGTTGTTTCTGAAATAGTTTTAAATAAAAATGAATATCAATCTCTTTTGGAAGATATGATGGATCTAGAAAAGATACCTAGTGAATTAGAATTAGATAAGGAAAGTTTTGTTCTTTACATAAAAGAAAATGATGCATATATTTATTATAATCGCGTCGAAATTTTAAATGATTTTACTGGTCAAATAATTATTGAATTTACAGTTCAAAAAAATAGTGTTATGGATTTTTTTAGTTTAGAGTTTAATAAATTTAATAAAATTATAAAACAAGAAGAATACAATACAAATACTAAAAGAATTCAAATGTGAAACATTGATGCGATAAATCAAGATTCAAGATGAGCAAAAGAATATGTTTTTGATGATATTGGATATGGTGGAAAAATAGGAAGAAATTATTGGTATAGAAATAGAAATAATTCTATAGATATATATTTTGAAATTAATAAAAAAGATAATATTCCTATTTATATATACGATTTGGAATTAACTTTTATGAATTATTCAGGATATTATAAGGATGATAATTACTATAAAATAGAGTATAAAGAAAATACAAGTGGAGAATGACAAGATTTAGATATTAACACTAAGAAAGTGGAACATGAAACATTAAAAGCTATTCCTCATGCTAAAAATACCATTTCTATTAAAAGAAAAGTAACATCTATTAGAATAGTTTTTGAAAAAGGCAAACAACCGAATTATTATGTTCATATATCAAGGATAATGCCTTACATTAAAGAAAGATAATTAAAATAAAAAAACAAATACAAAAGGAAAATTATGAGTAAAAAAATAGGTAATAAAAAAGGATTAGTTTTAGGTGCTGTTTTAGGAGCTTCTGTAGGAGCAACAGGCGCAATTTCACCATTATTATGAAATAATCAAACAAAAA